>NZ_JAKUFQ010000063.1:0-31273 GCF_022663475.1 Bacillus cereus group sp. BfR-BA-01382 | reverse complement strand
CAACATGAAACGCATACATTTTTCTACAAAAAACAAAAAGCGCGACAAAAAGATTCTTTCTTTTCGCCGCGCTCTAGTTAACAATATTATTCACATTCATTTTCCTCTAACTGGTCACGCATCACTTTCACACGCTGAAAGAAAAAGAACGATAAACTTAAAAATATAACGATACTCCCCATCATAACAAAAAATTGGATTGTCTCTTTTGCTCCATCCGGAATCAACAAGCCAACCATTAACAATGTACTTACAGCGAGAAGAATTTGTCCGAACCTAGTATAATCTTCTATTTTCCCTTGTAATTCTTTCATTATATTCTCACTCCTCCATTTCACTTTATCATATTCTATGAAACTGAAAGACCAGTAAATACAGCCATTCTGGGAGATGTTTTCCAACAAAAAAAGAGCCGCTTTACTGCGGCTCTTTTTTAATCATTATTCACCTTTATATGCTTCCATATAAATTTCTTTCAGCTCTGAAATAAGCGGTAACTTTGGATTAGCAGTTGTACATTGATCTTCAAAAGCTCTTTCTGCTAATACTCCAACAACCTCTTCAAATTGCTCTTTATCTACCCCTTGTCCTGCAATACTCATATTAATATTTAAGCTTTTTCCAAGCTCAGTAATTGCTTTGACGAGTGATTCCACACCTTCTGCTATTGAGCTTGCTGGAAGCCCGAGCATTCTCGCAATATGTGCATAGCGTTCATCTGCTACAAAGTGCTCATATTTTGGGAACAATGCGTGTTTTCTTGGCTTAATAGCATTATAGCGGACTACGTGCGGCATTAGAATGGCATTTGCACGTCCGTGCGGAATATGGAATTCTGGTCCAATCTTATGTGCTAAGCTGTGATTAATACCGAGGAAAGCATTTGCAAATGCCATCCCTGCAATTGCAGAAGCGTTATGCATTTTTTCTCGTGCTTCTTCATCATTTCCATCTTTATATGCTCTTGGTAAATATTTGAATACGAGATCAATAGCTTTTAATGCTAATCCATCTGTATAGTCATTTGCCATAACAGAAACATACGCCTCAATTGCATGTGTTAAAACATCCATACCAGTATCTGCTGTTACATGTGGTGGTACTGTCATTACAAATTGTGGATCAACAATTGCTACATCTGGTGTTAATTCATAATCTGCGAGCGGATACTTTATATTATTTTTCTTATCTGTAATAACCGCAAATGGTGTCACTTCTGATCCTGTTCCTGATGTTGTTGGAATCGCAACAAACTGTGCCTTATTTCCTAATTCCGGATATTTACATGTACGTTTTCTTATATCTAAAAACTTCTGTTTAATGCCATAGAATGTCGTTTCTGGATGCTCATAGAATAACCACATTCCTTTTGCTGCATCCATAGCTGAACCACCACCAAGTGCGATAATTACATCTGGCTTAAAGCTTCTCATCATTTCCGCACCTTTAAAGACAGTTTCATCTGATGGATCTGGTTCGACCTCAAAGAAAACTTCAATTTTCACATCATTTGCATGCTTGTTTAAATAGTGCGTGACTGTATCCACATAGCCATGTTCAACCATTCCAGGATCCGTTACAATAAATGCACGTGAAATGTTAGGCATATTTGCTAAATACGCTGTAGCATGTTTTTCAAAATAAATTTTTGGTGGCAATTTGAACCACTGCATATTCTTTTTTCTATTTGCCAGCCTTTTTATATTTAATAAATGAGTCGCTGTTACATTTTGGGAAACTGAATTTTTTCCGTAAGAACCACAACCAAGTGTAAGTGATGGAATAAATCCGTTATATATATCCCCTATTCCACCTTGTGATGAAGGTGCATTTACAATGAGACGGCAAGCTTTCATACGTAATCCAAATTGCTTTTGCACTTCTTTATTTGTAGAATGAATAACTGCTGAATGTCCTAAACCACCGAGGTTCAACATTTCTTCGCAATATGTAAATCCTTTTTCTAATGAATTCGCCTTCACACAGGCTAATACTGGGCTCAGTTTCTCACGAGATAACGGGTATGCTGCTCCGATACCTTGAATTTCAGCTACAAGCATTTTTGTATGTTCAGGAACAGTAATCCCAACTAATTCGGCAATATACTGTGCTGATTTTCCTACAATATCACTATTTACTGCACATGTATTTTCATTTATAACGAGCTTTTCTAATTTTTTTCTTTCTTCTTCTGTTACAAAGTAACAATTGTTTTCGATCATTTCTGTTTTAACATCATCATAGATTTCTTTATCGACAATGATTGCTTGTTCCGATGCACAAATCATACCGTTATCAAATGTTTTCGATAAAATTAAATCATTAACAGCTCGTTTTACATGTGCTGATTTTTCTATATAACACGGTACATTACCAGGACCTACACCTAGCGCTGGTTTTCCAGTAGAGTAAGCTGATTTCACCATACCAGCGCCTCCAGTTGCTAGAACGAGTGCCACACCATCATGGTTCATTAATTGTTTCGTCGCTTCGACAGACGGTCTTTCAATCCATTGAATACAATGTTTTGGTGCACCAGTTTTCATTGCTGCATCATATACGGTTTTCGCTGCTGCCACCGAACAATTTTGTGCAGAAGGATGAAATGCGAAAATAATTGGATTTCTAGTTTTTATCGCAATCAACGCTTTAAACATTGTTGTCGACGTTGGATTCGTTACTGGTGTTACCCCAGCTACTACACCGACAGGTTCTGCAATTTCTATTATTTCTTCATGAGGATCTTCGTGAATAATTCCTACCGTTTTATCTTGCTTTATACTATGCCAAATATATTCAGTGGCAAAAATATTTTTAATGCATTTGTCTTCATAGACACCACGGCCTGTTTCTTCAACAGCCAATTTTGCAAGTGGCATATGTTGATCAACACCTGCTAATGCCATTTCATGAACAATGTTGTCAATCTGCTCTTGTGTAAAACTTTCTAATGCTTGTAAAGCTTGTTGACCGTTATTTACTAACGTATCAATCATCTCTTTTACCTCTTGCATTTCATTTACAACTTTCTCTTTGACTACCATGTAAATTTCCTCCTATTCTGTTATCACGGTCTTTATAAGTCCCTATCGGTCATAATAAGTCCCGATTAGCGAAAAAAAATAGAGTTACCGTCCTACATGAATCCCATTGTTTGTGAAACACTTCACAAGTTTACTCGTGAATAACATTTCATGAATTCAATATACATGAAATCATTTCATTTGTGTATGTATAATTTGTGAAATATTTCACAAATTAACATAATAAAAAATGCACTGCTCCACATTAGCAGTGCATTTTTTATTACGCTAGCGCTTGTGCTAAATCTTCAATTAAATCTTCACCATCTTCAATACCGACAGAAATACGAATTAATGTATCTGTAATTCCTAATTCTTTACGGCGATCTGCTGGGATTGATGCATGTGTCATTTGAGATGGGATAGAAATTAAACTTTCTACTGCTCCTAAGCTTTCAGCAAGTGTAAAGTATTGCAGTTTCTCAAGTACTTTATTTAATGTTTCCTCACTATCTACATCAAACGAAATAATAGCACCAAATCCATTTGCTTGTTCTGTTGCTAATTCGTGGTTTTGATGTGATTCAAGACCTGGGTAATATACTTTATTTACTTTTGGATGATTATTTAAAAATTCAGCAATAGCGCGTGAATTCGTTTCATGTTCTTCCATACGAATTCCTAATGTTTTTAAACCGCGAAGTAGTAAGAAGCTATCTTGTGGTCCAAGAATACCTCCTGTTGAGTTTTGTACAAAGTGAAGGTCTTCTGCTAGTTGTGGGCTATTTACCACTACTAGACCTGCAACTACGTCACTATGACCTCCTAAATATTTCGTTGCACTATGAAGTACAATGTCTGCTCCTAAAGAAATCGGCGACTGCCAATATGGCGTCATGAATGTATTATCAATAATTGTTAATAAATCTTTCTCTTTAGCAAGAGTAGATATTTTCTTAATATCAGTAATTTTTAGTAATGGGTTCGTTGGTGTTTCCACATAGATCGCTTTCGTATTTGGACGAATTGCTTCTACAACTTCCTCTAAGTTTGTTGTGTCTACAAATGTATGTTCAATACCGAAGCGGTTTAATACTTTCGTAATAACACGATACGTTCCACCATAAACATCATCTGTTAAAATAACGTGGTCACCTTTTGAGAACAACATAATTGTCGCTGTAATAGCAGCCATTCCAGAACCGAATGCAAATCCAGCATAACCATTTTCTAATACGGCAATCATTTCTTCTAAAGCTGCACGTGTTGGGTTACCTGTACGTGAATATTCATATCCTTGATGCTTACCAACCGCTTCTTGTTTGTACGTACTTGTTTGATAGATCGGTACGTTTACAGATCCAGTTGAAGGTTCTCCTATGCGAATACCATGAATTAACTTTGTCTTTGCTCTCATTTTTTATTCCCATCCTTTGTATATGTCTTTACTTAAATAGCGCTCACTACTATCAGGAAAAATGGTTACAATATTTGTACCTGGTGCTGCCTTCTCTGCCTCAAGTAAGCTCGCATGAAATGCTGCTCCTGAAGAGCTCCCAACGAGAAGTCCTTCTTTTTGCGCTAATTCTTTCACTCGTAAAAATGCATTTCGATCAGAAATCGTATGAATTTCATCAAAATAAGATGTCTTCAAAAATGGCGGGATAAATTCCAGTCCAATTCCTTCGGTCTCATGTGAACCAGCCTTACCACCATTTAAAATAGATCCTTCTGGCTCTACGATAACTGTTTTAATATCTATATTTTTTTCTTTCAAATAAGATGCAGTCCCCATAAACGTACCGCCAGTTCCTGCTCCAGCAACAAATATGTTAATCTCTCCATTCAGTGCATCCCAAAGTTCAGGACCTAGTGTTTTGAAATAAGCACGCGGGTTTGCTTCATTCGCAAACTGACTTGGAGAGTATGAATTCGGTATTTCATTTACTAATTCTTTTGCTTTTGCAATTGCACCGGTCATTCCTTGCTCAGTCGGTGTATGCACGATCGTTGCACCTAGTGCTTTCATTAATTCTTGTTTTTCAATACTAAATTTCTCTGGTACACAAACGATAACACGTAAATCATGTTCTAATGCTGCAAGTGCCAGTCCAATACCAGTATTCCCAGCAGTCGGTTCAATAATTGTTCCACCTTGGGTAACAAGCCCTTTTTCTAGCGCATCTTCGATTAATTCTCTTCCTAAACGATCCTTAACGCTTCCGCCTGGGTTATAAAATTCAAGCTTTGCAAATAAGCGGACCCCTTTCGGAAGTGAAAAACGAGTAATTTCTACAATTGGTGTATGACCAATTAACTCATGAACTCCACGATATACATTCATCGTGTTCTCCCCCTTGTTTGCCAATAAAGAAAAGGCAACTGTATGTATTTTCTTTATATGAGACAGTTGCCTTTTTGTTACATTACTTTAACTCTTCTAACACTTTTACGATAAAGTTTGTAGAATGAAGAGCTGCTTGATCTAAAAACTGATCAAATGAAACATTTGATTCTTTACCAGCAATATCAGAAAGTGCGCGAATGATAACAAACGGAACTTCATATTGGTGGCATACTTGTGCGACAGCTGCTGCTTCCATTTCTACCGCATAAAGATTTTCAAATTTATCACGGATGGCTGCAACGCGGTTCGGATCACTCATAAATGAATCGCCTGTTGCAATCATGCCTTTTACAACTTGAATATTTTCTTCAGTTTGCATACATTTCTCAGCTAATGCAACTAACGCCTCATCAGCTTTAAATCCAGGCGGCATTCCTGGTACTTGACCATATTCATAGTTAAATGCTGTTACATCTACGTCATGGTGACGAACTTCAGTGGAAATAACTACATCACCAACGTTTAGAGAATGATGGAATCCACCAGCTGAACCAGTATTAATTACTTTTTCAGGCTTATATTTTTCTAATAAAATTGTCGTTGACATCGCTGCGTTTACTTTACCAATACCAGACTTTAACAAGATTACTTCATGTCCTGCTAATAGTCCTTTCGTAAATTCACAACCTGCAACCGTTTCTGTCTCTGCTTGTTCTAATTTGTCACGTAAAATACGTACTTCTTCTTCCATTGCTCCAATTACAGCAATTCTCAATCTAATCCCTCTTTCTATTGCTTAGTTGCCTCCATTACCCAAACGAAATGATTTAATCTCGTAAACGTTACATGGAAGCCATTGTTTTCAAAAATAGTCTGCATAACTGGAATACGTGTATAGTATTCCGTTTGCAAATCGTTTGCTAACTGGTGAAAACCTCTTTGTTTTGCTGTTTCAACAGTTTTATCATATGCATCTTGATCTGCAAATATCGTATCAGCAAACACTATTTTACCACCTTTGTTTAGCAATTGACTATACTTCGCAACCGCTACATTTTTTTCATCATCTGTTAAATGATGAAATGCATAGGTGCTTACAATGGTATCAATTGAATTTGGGACTTCAAACGAAAGAAAATCACCTTCTGTAATCGAAAATTCTTTTGGCAATTTCTCTTTTGCAATCATACGCATTTCACGCGACGGTTCTATACCGTAAACTGTGCGGCCAGCAAGTAATAATTTATTTGTTAAATTACCTGTACCGACACCAAATTCTAATACATTACCAAATGACTTGTTAACTACATCCTCTAGAATATCCTCATAATGGGCGAAAACTTCTTTATATTGTATATCTTCGCCTTGTACGAATGAGTCGTACGTATGAGCCCACTCATCAAATAAACCATTAAATTCTGTGCCCATAAAAATTCCCCTTTTTCTTATCGGTTTTATCAGTATGATATTCCCTCTTTCTAAAAATGTCAATTGAAATGTACATGGTATTTCCTTCTTTTCTTTGTTACACTATAGTTGATTACATAGGAGAGGGGCCGTCTTCATGTCATTTACCTTTGAAATGTTAGAAGATAAAGTAGAATTTTTTGAAGCGGGAGACTTAGCTTCTTTAGAACGAAAAATTAGTGAACAAATCGATAATAATAAAGCACTTATGCTTGAAGTTCATCACATCTCACATCAAATGGTTATGGTTCCTGAAAGCAAAAGACCGTATTATAGCGCGGTTGTTCATTTTAAATTAAAGAAATTGCGTTAACTAAAAAAGAGAAGCTCCTAAGGAGCTTCTCTTTTTTAGTTTAGAGTTTGAACAAGTACTGGTTTCCAGCCCTCATTATCTACCCAATCAATATTTACGTAATATCTTTTTCCACTTTGCTTATCTTGAACGTCACCATAAGCTTTACTCTTTCCAGTTTTGTCTCTTCCAACAAAATGGAATACTAATTGCTCCTTCGGTACTTCAATACCTGCAGCAATTGCACTTTGCATCTCATTCCAATCTGATGACCCCTGTTTAAACGTCATCGCTGGTGATGAACCTTGTTCTGTTCCTACAGCTTTCCAAGAAGGTTTTGTATAAGCCTCTTTTGCCTTGGATACAGTTTTTTCAGCTGATACTTTCTCGTTAGCTTTCGCTTCTTCTTCAGCTTTTTTCTTTTCTTCCTCAGCCTTTAACTTCTCTTCTTCAGCTTTTTGCTTAGCTTCTGCTTGCTCTTTTTCTTTTTTCTTAGCAGATTCTTTATCTTCTGATTTTCCAGCTTTCTCATTCTTTGTTGTTTGTTGAGAGACTTTCTTATCAGTAGAAGATGCTTGCTCTTTCGTACTAGGAACGAACAATTGATATGCTACAATAGCTACTAATAGTAATACAATAGCGATTGCAATATTTAAAACACCGTTTTGACGACGTTTTTGTTGTTTCTGTTGGAATCTTGATCCTCCTGCCATTCTCCAAACCTCCATGCAGTTTTTCCTAATTGCTATTGTAACATTAAATCTAGAAAGGTTGAACATTTACAATGATATTTTCATGAAATGAAAACAATTCACTATAAATTGCAAGATTACTTTTCATTCTCCAATTGATAGATTGCTCCTACCATATCTTTAAAAATAGGTGTGACTTTATTCACTTTGTTATCAGTCTCTAGATCAACAACAACTAAAGCATATCTTGGATTCTCATACGGAAAATAACCTGCAAACCAGCGATTCACCCTCGTCCCTTTCCCTGTTTGCGCTGTCCCGGATTTTCCAGCGACACTGAGCGGCAACGAGTGGAATGCCGTTCCTGTTCCTTTCTCCCTTGTTACAACGCCTCTTAATAACTCTTGTAATGTTTTCACTGTTTCATACGAAAGCTGTTTTCCATGTAACGTATGGTTCTCAAATGTAAAAAAATCCGCTCCATTTTTATATACTATTTTTTCAACAGCTTTCACTTCCATCTTTTTTCCATCCCTCGCAATCGTCGCCATCATATTAGCAATTGCTAGAGGTGATATACGTACATCTTTCTGTCCAATCGCTGTTTGCTCTACCGCTTTTTTACTATTTTTGTTTTCTTCATTCCCCCAAATAGTAGAGCCTTTTTCTTCTGGCATTTGCTCGAAATGAGGTGTATGAAATACAGAACCTTTCCATCCGACCTTTTCATTTGCTCCTAAAGCTGCTACGTATGTTTCTAGCACCGTCCTATCCTTTTGTAATAGCTCGTTACCTAACTCGGAAAATGTCCTGTTACAGCTCCTAGCAAAGCTCTCTTTGAAGTTAAGTGTACCCATCATAACTTGTGGGTCGTTTTCACCATATAAATCTTTATTACAATTAAATGTCCGATTAAACAAATTTACTTTTTGATCAATGACTGCAGCTGCAACTACTGTTTTAAAAACAGAGCCTGGAAAATGTGGCGTTAACATTTGATTTTCAAGTGTAGTCTCATATAAATTCTTATCTCTTACTTGTAAAGACGGCTTACTGACCATCGCTAATATTTCATTTGTCTTTACATCAAGTAATACTAATCCCCCCTTCTTTATTTCATTTGCTTCAATCACTTCTTCTGCTTTTTGCTGCAACCCTTTATGTAAAGTAGTTTGAATCCTAACTGGGTAAAATGGATTTCCTGGTGAAGTATATTTCGCTTGCTTTCCGAAAATTGGTTCTCCTTGCCGATCTACTTGATACAATACTTTTGCCTCTCCATCAGTCAATAAAAATTCATCAAATGATTGCTGTAATCCTGAAATACCTATCGGCGTTTGTTTTGAAATTTTTTTCACTTCTCCATATCGCTTTTGAAATTCTCTTTCGTTCTCCCCTACATCACCAATTAAATGATTTATCTCCCCAGTTTGTTTTAATCGCACTTCAGCTGCTACAATACCTAATACATGTAATTGATTCACCTTCTCCATCTGCTCTCGTGTCACTCGAAATGGAGCAGTTTCCCCTTGCAGTATAAATGCATTTTTTTTATTTTTCATTTGTCTTCTGATCTCTTGTCTCGACACACCAATGATATGCGCGATTTTCTCTAACATGTCATTTTTTATTTGTAAAAATGGAAAAACAATTAAAACAGGATACTTTTCCTCCCCTATTTCTTTACCATTACGATCTATAAACTGCCCACGTCCATCGTCTACTGCAATGGATTGCGTACGTTGCGTAACACTTTTTTCAATTAAATTTATTTTGCGATTAGTAAATGATTCTGTATCTATAATTTGGATTTGAATTAAACGACAAAGCAATAAAAACATAATGCCCATAAAACAAATTAAAACAATTGCAATTCTCCGTTTTATTTTCATAAAAAAACACCTCGTCTATTATAGTTTAGACGAGGTACTATTTTATTTATACAATCCCCAAAACAAAAACAGATATTATATAAGGTTATTATTGTTTCTTTGGCTTCTCTAAAAATTTCATAAGAAGCGATCTAAATTCAGTTTCATTCACTCCAGTGTTTTTAGCAACTTCAATTACAGTGGTTGTTACATTAGCCGCTATTTTTAAATAATCCTTACTAAGATTATCCATTTCATTTCTTTTTTCTTTTGCATTCTCAACTGTTACAGAATCAATACAAGTAATCATCTTATCTACAATATGTAAATAATTATTTTGTGCATCTATTATTTTTTGAATATCATCTTTATTACTTACTTTCGATTGTTTTAAATATGTATACGCTTGATTCACTTCATCTTTTAAAATTTTATCATTATTCTTCGCCTGTTCTTGTAACATATTCTTCATATCATCTATTGTTTTTTGATCCATCGAATCTCGCAATAAATAATCTGGATTTCCAATTGCGTAATCATACTTAATCGTTACATCTTGAAAGATTTTCATGACAATAGCTAATTGATACGCTACATCAAAATCATTAAATTCCTTTTTATCTTGTGGATTTTCTAAGGCTTTTGAACTCTCAGTTGCTTTAATATCCTTTTTTTCTTCTTGCTTTACTTTTTCTCCCTTTGATGATGTAGTTTCTTCATTCGTTCCGCATGCAGCAAGTCCTAATATGGATATACTACACACCAATCCTGTAAAGATTTTATGTTTCATAATTAGCCCCTTTTCCCTTTTAAAACCTATATTCTCCAATTATGATATCAAAGCTTAAAGTGTTTTTTTGACATTTTTTGTCGAATTACTCTAAGGTTTACACAATTCTTTTCATTCTACAAAAAAAAAAGATTCTCCCGATAGGAGAATCTTTTTTTTATTTTACAGAGACAATCTCTACTTGCATTTCTCCGCCTGGTGTTTGGATTGTTACTTTCTCACCAATTTGCTTACCTAATAAGCTTTTTGCGATTGGAGAATCGTTAGAAATTCTTCCTTCAAATGGGTCAGCTTCCGCGCTACCTACGATTGTGTACGCTTCTTCATCTCCGTTTGGTAATTCTTTAAATGTTACTGTTTTACCTAATGTAACAACAGTAGATACTTCGCCATTATCTTTAATGATAACTGCGTTACGAATCATATTTTCTAATTGTGTAATACGTCCTTCTACGAACGCTTGCTCATCTTTTGCTGCATCGTACTCAGAGTTCTCAGAAAGGTCCCCGAAGCTACGTGCGATTTTAATACGTTCTACTACTTCTTTACGTCTTACTGTTTTTAATTGCTCAAGTTCGTTCTCTAGTTTTTGCTTACCCTCTTGTGTCATAGGGTATGTTTTTTCTGTTGACATATTTTCCACTCCTTTTATATACCAATCCCCCGAAAAAAAGAGGAGTTCCATATGAAAACTCCTCCGCTTCCATTGTTAGCGGAGGTTTCTAGTACCCTTGCACTAGCGGAGTTGTCACATACAACCCCGTATTTCCAATTCTTCTTTATATAAAGAAGATATGTATGGAAAGTTGATATAAATATGCCCTCACCTATATATAGATGAGGTTGCATGTTTCATTGTATTCGATGGGAAGGGAAAAAATCCCTTCCTACCGTATATCTTTTACTATGCTATTACAAATTTACTTTTTGTTCAAGAATTGTTGCAATTTTTGTCACCATAATATCAATTGCAACATGGTTTTGTCCACCTTCAGGGATAATAATATCCGCAAATTTCTTAGAAGGCTCAATAAATTGATTGTGCATTGGACGTACAACAGTTACGTACTGATCAATAACTGAATCCATCGTACGACCGCGCTCTTTAATATCACGCTGCATGCGGCGCAGAATACGAAGGTCAGCATCCGTATCAACGAATAATTTAATGTCCATTAACTCGCAAAGACGTGGGTCTTCTAAAATAAGAATTCCTTCTAAAATAATTACATCTTTCGGCTCAACTGGAATAATTTCTTCTGAACGTGTATGCAATGTATAGTCATATACAGGCTTATCAATTTGCTCATATGCAAGCAACTGCTGCAAATGTTCAATTAACAGATCATTATCAAACGCAAGCGGATGATCATAATTTGTTTTTAAACGCTCTTCCATTGGTAAATGGCTTTGATCTTTGTAATAATAATCTTGCTCTAAGATTAAAATAGAATGACCTTTAAAATGGTCAAAAATCGCTTTCGTTACACTCGTTTTACCTGATCCCGAACCACCAGCAATTCCAATTACAACAGGCTTATTCGTCCCCATTCGACTATCACTCTTTCTTATTGAAGTATGCTTTTGCGCATCATATTATTCACATACACTCGTTGATCCACTTTGAATTTCACGATTTGCAACGGATGTCTCGCTGCATCTAATTCGTTTCCATCCTCATCCCAAATTTTCTCCACCGTTTGCGTAAAGTTTTCTATTTCTGGTCCAAAGAACTCCACTTCATGTCCTGGTTTGAAATGATTACGTTGCTCAATCGTTACGATGCCCGTTTCTTCATTATAATCTAACACTAAACCAGCAAAATCATACGTTGTTTTCTTACTATGATTTCCAAACATTTGCTCTTGATGTCCTGGAACCCCTTCAAAGAATGCAGGAGCTGTATCACGATTTGCACATTTATCAAGCTCATCTAACCATTCTTGTTTAAACTCAAAGTTATCTGGATCCGCACAATAAGCATCAATTACTTTACGATATACAGTTGCTACAGTCGCTACGTAATGGATTGATTTCATACGTCCTTCTACCTTTAAGCTATCGATTCCAATTTCAATCATTTTCGGAATTGATAAAATTAAATTTAGATCTTTTGGACTCATCGCAAAGTGAGCATCTTCTTCTTGGAATAGAGGAAGCTCTTTTGCATCTTTATGTTGTGATACTGTTTGAACTAAATCATAATCCCAGCGGCAAGATTGGCAACAACCGCCACGATTAGAGTCACGCGCTGTCATATGGTTACTTAATGTACATCTTCCTGAATATGCGATACACATTGCACCATGGACGAATGCTTCAATTTCAATATCCACTTTTTCTTTGATTTCTTTCATTTCTTCATAGCTTGCTTCACGAGCTAATACAAGACGATGTAAACCCTCTTCTTTCCAATACTGTGCTGCTTTCCAGTTGGATAGTGATTGCTGTGTGCTTAAATGCACCTCAACAGAAGGCGCTACACGTTTACAAGTCTCAATGATAAGCGGATCAGCAACGATAATCCCCGTTACGCCAGCTTTTTCAATCCCTTTTAAATATTCCTCTAGCCCGTCCATATTTTCATTATGTGCAAAGATATTTGTTGTTACGTATATTTTTGCTCCATACTTCTTTGCAAACTCAACGCCTTCTGCCATTTCTTCTAGCGTAAAATTACCTGCATTCGAACGAAGACCAAATTCTTGTCCACCTAAATATACAGCATCTGCCCCGTAATGGATAGCTACTTTTAATTTTTCTAAGTTACCCGCAGGGATTAACAGTTCAGGTTTCTTCACAATAACACGTTTGCCATCGATCACTCGTGAAATTTCTTGTACAGTCATTTCCTACACCCTCCTCGTTTAGTAAACCGTTTCTTTAAAGAAGAATCCTGTGTCTAACGGACGATTTACTGGTTGCATTTCTTCTATTTCTTTATATAGAGCATCTTTCAAGTCATAATATGCATCACGATCTTCCACACATAAATCAATCGCTTGACGATATTTCTTCGTTACTTCAATAATGTATTCAGAGCTTTTTAGTACACCATCGATTTTTAAGCTGTCAACTTCAGCTTCGATTAGTTCCTCTAATTCATCGATGAAACAAATATCGTTCGGACTCATAATATGAGTACCATTTTCATCTTCATAAATTGGATATTTATTGTTACGCTCTGGGTCATATAAGAACATATTCTCTTCATATTTTTTCTTTTCAATGTCAAGATTACGTCCTTGATACTCAAAGTAATTTCCTACTAATGAACGCTTCGATTGGAACATACAAGTCATACCGTGAATTTGTACTTCTAGTTCCACTTCAGCATTTTCTTTTAAATCAACAATTTCATCTAAGCTCAGCTCACGAGCTAATACAGCGCGCTTCGCTCCTCTTTGTCCCCAGTAATTACAAGTGAACCAGTTTGTTGCTGTCGTTTCTGTATTCCAGTGCAACTGCATATTTGGCGCTACTTCGCGAACAGCCATTAATACTGCTGGATCTCCGAAAACAATTGCATCTACATTTACTTCATTTAAAAATGAAACGTAATCTGTTAATTCTTCTACTTTATCGTTGTGGAACATAGCGTTCATGGCTACGTATACTTTCACACCATTTTCATGTGCAATCTTCACAGTTTGTTTTACATCTTCACGTGAAAACTCCCCTGCTAAACGTAAACCAAACTTTTGCTCACCGATCATTACCGCATCTGCTCCTGCTTTCGCAAGAAGTTCGATATCCGCCACCGCTCTTGGCGTTACTAACAATTCAGGTTTCTTCATACCTTGGTCACCCTCTCTTTTTACTAACAGCTACTCCATCACCAATTGGGAAAATCGTTGTATCGTATCCTTCATGGTTCATAAGCCACTCATTGTACGTCTTAATACGACGGATTAAACCACGTGTACGTCTGTTTTCAATTTTCTCTTTTGTCGTTACAAGACCATGGTACATAACATTATCTGAAATAATTACGCCACCAGGATTTAATAACGCTTCATATAAGTCAAAAAAGCGACGATACTGTCCTTTTGCTGCATCAATAAAAATAACGTCAAATGTCCCGTGTTCTTTTACTTGTTCACCTGTCTCTAACGCATCACCGTAAATAACTGAAATACGATCTGTTACTGGGGAACGTTCTATATATTCAAGTGCTTTTTCATATCGCTCACGATTGCGCTCAACTGTCACAATACGTGAATTTGAAATAGCTTGCATCATACGAATACTAGAATAACCGATTGCTGTTCCAAGTTCTAAAATGCTTTTCGGTCCAATTAAACGTAAAAATTGCAGCATAAATTCCATTCCAAGTCGATCCATAATCGGCACATGATTTTCTGTTGCATATTCTTCCATTTCAAGAATTAATTTATCTTTCGGATCAATAAATGATAATAGGTACTCGTTAACTGCATCCTCCATAAATGGTCCTCCTTATTTACATGGAGAAGTGCCTCTATGACGTCTTTTCCCACATAGAATGCAATAAAAATACAAGCCAGTTTTACCCTTAGCTTGTACGTCCCGTTTTGATATTAAAAACGATTCTTCTGCCAGTTTTTAACCCGATATATTTTACCACAAAAAAGAGGGATGTGCGACTTTTTTCGCTATCCCTCCCCATTTCACTGTTTTTTCGTAATGTATTTTTGCTTTAATGCATTATGCTCTTCTAATGTTTTCGCATAGTACACTTCACCACTTGGTGCAGCTAAGAAATAATAATAATCTGTTTGCGCAGGTTCTAACGCAGCTTCCACTGAATGTTTACCAGAGTTTGCGATCGGCCCTACCGGCAATCCTTTTACAACATACGTATTGTACGGTGAGTTGACCTTTAAATCTTCGTATAATACACGTTGTTTATGCTTTCCAAGTGCATATAATACCGTTGGATCCGTTTGAAGCGGCATACCTTTCTCTAAACGATTATAAAAGACACTAGAGATCTTTTGACGATCTGTAAAACCAGTTGCCTCTTCTTCAATAAGTGAAGATAATGTTAAAAGCTGATGAACATCCCAGTTCTTTGCTTTCATTTTTGCCTCATTTTGAACAATGATTGCATTTGTTTTCTCAAGCATCGGAATTACGATTTCTTCTAACGTCGTATCTTTCTTATAAAATGAATACGTCGCAGGATATAAATAACCTTCTAATGGGTATTTAATATTACTATCAAAGATTTTATCCGTTAATAACTTCGGATACTTTTGCTGCATTTTTTGAATAAATGCTTTATCGTTTAATTGACGCGTAACATCATCTTTATTCCACTTTAGTTCTGCCGCAATCGTTTCTGCAATTTCAGTTACTTGAGCTCCTTCTTTGATCGTCACTTTATAAAGAGCTGGACGATGCACGTTGCCAGATGACATTTGTTCGATAACATCTTTAGCATTCATCGAAGGATTTAATAAATATGTACCTGCTTGTAAACTTTTCGATTTAGCCTTTGTATAAAAACTAAAAACTGTACCGTTTTTCACAGCGCCTTTTTCTTCTAAAATTTCTCCAATTTTACTTGTAGATGATCCTTTCGGAATTTCTACTTCAATCTCTTTTTTATTCCCGCTATCAACTGGTCCTAATGCGGATGAAATATACGCATAGACTGAACCACAAACTAAAAGCAGTGCAATAATCGAAAATAAAAAGATGCGTCTACGCTTCTTTTTCACTTGATTCTCTATCAAAACTCTTCCTCCTTATTCAATTGTAGACCATATGTATATGTTTCTATACAGCATGATGGAAAGCCACAACAAATTCGCCTATCTTTTTTAGTATCCATTTTATTTTTCTACAATCCGTCTCATTATACTACAAAGGATTACACAGTTTCGACAAAAAATCTTTCATTTTACATATAAATACAAAAAAAAGATGGACTGTATGTCGTCCATCTTTTCAGTACTTATTATTCAGCTTCTTGCTCATCAGCAAGAGTGTTGAACATTTCTTGTACCATTTCCCACTCTTCTTCAGATTCGATTGGAAGTAAACTTCCGCCCTCTTCTTCATTTTGCTCATAAGCCATTGCATCATAAATTTGGTCTCCATCTTCGTCTACTTCACCGATTGGAGAGAAGACTACGTATGATTTTTTACCAAATTTTTCAGCATCAAAAGTGAAAATAATTTCACATAAATGTTCGTTACCTTTTTCGTCTACAATTGTAATTTGATTTTCTTCCATTTTGGTCACCTCTTATTTACTATCTAAAAATCCTTGTAAGATTACGACTGCAGCCATCTTATCGATTACTTGTTTTCGCTTCTTACGGCTTACATCCGCTGAAATGAGTAGACGTTCCGCTGCCATCGTCGACAAACGCTCGTCCCACATTACAACGTCTAATTGTAACAGCTCTCGTAGGTTTTCTGCAAATTGTTGGCACGCTTCACCACGTGGGCCAATTGTACCATTCATATTTTTAGGTAAACCTACTACTATTTTGTCCACATTGTACTGCTTTACTAACTCAGAAATACGATCAAAACCAAAGTGACCTCGTTCTTCGTTAATCTTAATTGTTTCTAATCCTTGTGCTGTCCAGCCCATTTCGTCGCTCATTGCAACTCCGACTGTTTTTGTACCTACATCTAAACCTAATATCCGCATAAACTACTCCTCACGATGATGTTTCAAGTAAGACTTCACAAGCTCTTCAATGATCTCATCACGTTCAAGCTTACGAACGATGCTTCGTGCATCTTTATGGCGAGGTATGTATGCTGGGTCTCCACTTAATAAATAACCGACGATTTGGTTAATCGGATTATAGCCTTTTTCTTGAAGTGCATCATACACAGTTAAAAGTACATCATTTACATGGACACTCTGTTTTTCATCTTGAATGCTAAACTTCATTGTTTTATCAAAACCGTCCATTTCAAGCACCTCACTTATATAGTAAGTATAGGGAGAAGAACTTCTCCTCTCCCTACCATTGTACACTACTATCTCTTTATTTTGAAACAGATTTAACGTACTCTTGTACAAATGCTAAAGCTTCTTCGACTTGAGCTGGGTTTTTACCACCTGCTTGTGCCATATCAGGACGGCCACCACCGCCACCGCCGCAACGAGAAGCTACTTCTTTCACAAGTTTACCAGCATGGTAACCTTGGCTAATTAAGTCTTTCGTTACACCTGCTAGGATGTTTACTTTATCGTCATTAACAGACGCTAATACAACAACTGCTGACTCTAATTTATTTTTTAGATCATCCATCATCGTACGTAAGTTGTTCATATCTGCAACATTTACTTTCGCTGCTAATACATTCACACCATCAACTGTCATTACAGAATCAGTTAAGTTTCCAGCTTCAATATTGCTTAATTTCGCAGCAAGAGATTCGTTTTCTTTTTGAAGTTGTTTCACTTCAGCAAATAGACCATCAACTCTTGTTAAAATATCTTTCGGATTTGTTTTCATTTTTCCTGCTGCTTCTTTTAATAAACCTACTTGATCGTTCATTAATTCGTATGCAGACTTACCAGTTACCGCCTCAATACGACGAGTTCCTGCACCGATACCAGACTCAGCAACGATTTTGAAAATACCGATAGAAGCTGTATTATCAACGTGACAACCACCGCAAAGCTCTAAGCTGTAATCGCCAACTTGTACAACGCGTACAACATCACCGTATTTTTCACCGAATAATGCCATTGCGCCCATTTCTTTTGCTTCTCCGATTGATTTTTGAGAAATCTCAACGTTAATACTTTCCCAAATTTTCTCGTTTACCATACGCTCAATTTTTTCTAATTCGTCAGCTTGCACTTGACCGAAGTGAGAGAAGTCAAAGCGTAGACGCTCAGAAGTTACAAGAGAACCTGCTTGATTAACATGCGTTCCAAGTACGTCTTTTAATGCTTGGTGTAGTAAGTGAGTTGCTGTATGATTTTTCACAACGCTACTACGGTTTTTCGTATCGATAACAGCTTTCACAGCTGCATCTTTCGTTAACGTGCCTTCTTCCACAGCTACTTTGTGTAAGTTTTGACCATTTGGTGCTTTTTGTACGTCTTTTACAAGAACTTTCACGCCGTCAGCAAGAAGGTAACCACGGTCAGCAATTTGTCCACCGCTCTCAGCGTAGAATGGTGTTACGTCAAGAATTAACTGTCCTTCTTCCCCTGCTTGTAAGCTATCTGTGTACTCACCGTTTTTCACAAGTGCAACAACGTTACTTTCCGTTGCAACTGTACCGTAACCAACGAACTCACTCGCTACTTTAACTTCTCCAAGTACACCGCCTTGAACTTGCATTGAGTCAACGTCTTGACGAGCAGCACGTGCACGCTCACGTTGTTTTTCCATTTCATTTTCGAAGCCTTCTTGGTCAACTGTCATACCAGCTTCTTCTGCATATTCTTCTGTTAATTCGATTGGGAAACCGTATGTGTCATATAGACGGAACGCATCTACTCCAGAAATAACAGTTGTTTTTTCTTCTTTTGCTTTTGCAATAACTTCAGCTAAAATTGCTTCACCATCATGAAGTGTTTCATGGAAACGCTCTTCTTCATTTTTCACAACTTTCGCAATGAAATCTTTCTTTTCAAGTACTTCTGGATAGAAGTCTTTCATTACTTCTCCAACAACCGGTACCAATTCAAACATGAATGGACGGTTAATGTTTAATTTCTTCGAATAACGAACAGCGCGGCGTAATAAGCGACGTAATACATAACCACGACCTTCGTTAGATGGAAGAGCACCGTCACCAACAGCGAATGTTACTGTACGGATATGGTCAGCAATTACTTTGAATGCCATATCTTTTTCTAAATCGCCATTACGATATTTCTCACCAGAAATTGATTCTGTTGCACCAATCATCGGCATGAATAGGTCTGTATCAAAGTTTGTAGGCACATCTTGAACGATAGATGTCATACGTTCTAGACCCATCCCTGTATCAATGTTTTTCTTAGGAAGTGGTGTATATGAACCGTCTGGATTATGGTTAAATTGAGAGAATACAAGGTTCCATACTTCTAAGTAACGCTCGTTTTCTCCGCCTGGATATAATTCTGGGTCACTAAAGTCATTACCGTAAGCTTCCCCGCGGTCATAGAAAATCTCTGTATTCGGTCCACTTGGTCCTTCACCAATATCCCAGAAGTTTTCTTCTAAGCGGATAATACGCTCTTTTGGAACGCCCATTTTTTCATTCCAAATTGTGAATGCTTCTTCATCTTCTGGATGGATTGTAACTGATAGTAATTCTTTATCGAATCCGATCCATTTGTCGCTCGTTAAGAATTCCCAAGCCCATGTAATTGCTTCTTCTTTGAAGTAATCACCGATTGAGAAGTTTCCTAACATTTCAAAGAATGTATGGTGACGAGCTGTTTTCCCTACGTTTTCAATATCGTTTGTACGAATTGATTTTTGAGCATTTGTAATACGTGGATTTTGTGGGATTACACGTCCATCAAAATATTTTTTTAATGTAGCTACACCACTATTAATCCATAGAAGAGATGGATCTTCATGTGGAACTAGTGATGCACTAGGTTCTACTGCATGTCCTTTTTCTTGGAAAAAGTCTAAAAACATTTGACGAATTTGTGCGCCTGTTAGTTGTTTCATTGTATTTTCCTCCTTAAATATAAAAAACTCCCGTCCCTATAAAAGGGACGAGAGTTAACTCGCGATACCACCCTAATTATGAATTGATTACAATAACAATCAATTCATCACCTCATGGTGCCGTAACGTGGCAAGACGGCAGTGATTAGCTGCTCTCAGGATTAGCTTTCTGTTACCCTTCATTTAAAGCTTCTTTCAGCCATATGGAAGCTTCTCTCTATAAATGGACTGTAACGTACTTGTTCCGTCATTGATTTAATGTATTATATGACTAAATATAATAGAATTCTCTTAAGTTTGTCAATGTAGATAATCATTTATATTGTATTAATTGCTTATTTATCATAGGTATTCTACTATTCATTCTTAACAGCCTTTTCATATATTATGCGTTTATTAACAAATCGGAATCTCCTTACAAGAATAATTTATAAAAAATTATAAATATTACCTTTTTTGCTATAATTAAATTATTGTTAATAAAATAAAGGAGCGATCACAATGACAACCTTACTTAGCAAAGCTAAAAACATATTAGCGACTAACGAAACAATATTACTTTACGCAGCATGTTCATTAGACATATTTATTTATCGTTCCGTCGCGAGACCAGGCCTATTGATTTTAACGAACAAAAGGCTATTCTTTTATGGACCAGATGTAAGTAACAATCCAATATTTGAAGAGTACTCTTTCGCAAAAATTTCTAATCTAAAAGAACAAAAGCGTCTTTTCAACAATCAAATTGTATTTATGTATGATAACGAATGGAAAAAAATAAAACATATTCAAACAAATGATGTGAGCTCCCTCGCTCAAAAGATACACGAGCAGATTTCTAAATAAATATACGATTAGCCCTCTATTTCTTACATAGAGGGCTTCTATACTTACACATCTTCTTTTTTCAAGAGAGGCTTCACATGAACAATGACGGTGCGAATAACTGCTAAGATGGGAACCGATATTAGTAACCCTACAATACCAGCTACTTCCCCTCCAACTAGTAATGCAAGCATAATAATAACGGGATGCATACGAAGTGACTTACCAACAATGTAAGGCGATAAAATGTTACTTTCCACAAATTGCAAAATAGCAATCGTAATACCCGCCTTAATAAGTAGGCTCGTTGATACTGTTGCTGCAATCATTAACGTCGGGATCGCTCCTAAAATAGGGCCGAAGTACGGGATTATATCCGTTACCCCAATAATAATACCAAGCAATAATGGATATTTCATACCGATAAACCAAAAAGAAAGAGCTGATACTCCCCCTAATACCAAACAAACAAATAACTGTCCTCGAATATAACTTCCAAGTGACTTATCAATTTCTTTCGCAAGCATTTGCCCCGTACCTCGCCATTTACTTGGGACTAGTTTCCAAAAGATATGATAAAACTCACCATAATCTTTTAATATGTAAAATACAATGAACGGTATTAAGAAAATAATGAGCAATGAATCGAGTACACCACGAGCTGTACTCATCACTTTATTTAAAAGCGCTTGAATCTTCGTTTCCACACCCACAAAAAGTTGTTTCACCTTTTCATGAATGAACGAAGGGAAATTCGCTGTTTGTTCTGTAACGCCATCCATCCACGAATCGTACATCTTTGTAAACTGCGGAAATTGTTCATTAATCTCTTGTAACTGTTTAATAACGACTGGCGTTCCTTTATAAATCCCATAACCAATTCCGCCAAAGAAAAGGATATAAATAAGCAAAATGGCAAGTGTACGGGGCATCCCTTCCTTATGGATTTTTTCAATTAAAGGATGCAATAAATACGCAATAAAACAAGCGATAAAAAATGGCGTGATTGCTACTTTAAATACAAAAATAATCGGTGCCCATAGTGGCTTAATTTTTAAAAAGACGAGCAAACAAAGAAAAACAAGTAATAATAATCCTAAACGATATATCCAAATGATTTTAAGATTCTTCACATGAAAAACCTCCTCCACCTTTATTTTGAAAATAAATGGGGTAGGTTATGTGCGAAACTTTTAAAATCTTTTCATACGGACCATACTGTTTTTTAAAGACGTACATATAAATAACATAACAAGGACAACCACCCCTGAGAATACAGCATGAATTAATATAATCAGGAGGGCTAATTATGGTTTTGTTTATGCTTGGATTATCAGCACTTTTTATGATTCTTGAATGGATTTGTATCGGGTTTGGTATTTGGAAGGGGTTCTTTATTCGTTCCTCACGTAAAGAAAAAGCGAAGCAATTATGGCAGTATGGAATACTCGGCGTTGGCTGCTACGGTCTATCTTATCTTTTCTCAGAAATCGGACTTTTTTATTTGCATATGAGCGCATAAAAAAACTCCCTCGTCAATAAGGGAGTTTTTCACTTTATCGAAATGATTATAAGTAAGACTTAATCATCTTACGTGCTTTTTTCATATTGCGTTTTGAAAATACATCTTGCTTACGAGCATATTGATATGCTGCAGCTCCAACACCTAATGCGATTAATGAATTGCGTAGATTCAAAGTAAATCCCCCTTTTCGTTATCCGATCGTTCTTTCATTCTCATCAAATAAATCATCAAGAGAGCTTAATGAACCATCTTCCTCAACTTGATGCGTATGGATTTTCCCCTTTGAAACCGATAATTCGATATAACAATTCCAGCAATAAAATTGGTTGACACCTATTTTTCCAATGTCTTTCCCTTTGCAATTTGGACAAATGAACATATGGCTTTCATCTCCTTACAGACTCCCAGATTCTATTCGCCATTATGTCCAAACTGCATTCGTTTATACATCGCTGGAGCCTTTCAACGCTATGCGTTTGAAAGTTTCACTATATAATTTCACCTTGTTACATGAAATCATACGGTGAAATGTTTTCCACGTCCATTTCTTCGCCATTAACTGTGACCATCTGTACTTCTCCTTGTGATTCCTGCAAGCGACTAGCCAAAGTTGTTTGACGCATTGCATCATCAAGGCGATTTACACCGGATTTGAAAGCTGCTTCCTCCCCGCAAATAATAAGGAACTTCTTACTTCTTGTAATGCCCGTGTAAATTAAATTACGACGTAACATACGATTGTAACTTTTCACGATCGGCATAATAACAATCGGAAATTCACTACCTTGTGATTTATGAATGGAACAACAATATGCATGCGTAATTTGATTTAAATCGGGCTTTGTATACGTTACCTCAATTCCATCAAATGAAACGATAATCATATCTTGTTGCTCAACGTTTTCTTTCGCATAAAACACCGAAACAATTTCTCCAATATCACCATTAAACACCTGGCTCTCTGGCTGATTAACGAGTTGCAGTACTTTATCGCCTCTTCGGTATACAACATCACCGTAAGCAATTTCTTTACTCTTTTCCCTCTTCGGATTAAATACTTGTTGCAATGCTTCGTTTAATACATTAATACCAGCAGGCCCGCGGTACATCGGCGCTAATACTTGGACATCCCTTGCACTAAATCCTTTTGTTTTAGCATTTTCGCAAACTTTTTTCACAACCTCAACAATTTGAGCCCCTGTACAGCTGATAAATGAACGATCTTTTTTATTTTGTGCTAAATCTGGCGGGAGCGTGCCGTCTTTGATTGCATGGGCAAGTTGAATAACAGATGAGCCTTCTGCTTGACGATAAATTTCAGTAAGCTTCACTGTCGGAACTGCGCCTGCATTTAATAAATCTTTTAATACTTGTCCAGGTCCTACAGATGGCAACTGATCTTCATCACCTACAACGATAACTTGAATGTTCGTCGGTAGCGACTTAAATAGCTGATTCGCAAGCCAAATATCAACCATTGAAAATTCATCAATAATAAGGAGCTTACCTTGGACAGGATCCGTTTCATTACGCTGGAAAGATC
The DNA here is from genome assembly GCF_022663475.1 of Bacillus cereus group sp. BfR-BA-01382. Taxonomy (NCBI): domain Bacteria; kingdom Bacillati; phylum Bacillota; class Bacilli; order Caryophanales; family Bacillaceae; genus Bacillus; species Bacillus cereus group sp. BfR-BA-01382. Next base: position 7,260 of record NZ_JAKUFQ010000063.1, on the reverse strand, counting down.
CTTCTGGCGTCCAGCCAAGCAAACGGTGAATTGTGCAAGCTGGAAGTCCTGTCGATTCACTCATCCGCTTCGCTGCTCTTCCTGTTGGAGCTGTTAATAGTATTGGAAATGGATTATCATCACTGTATTCATTCGGATTTAACGATAATCCGTGAAGTGACGCATACATTTCAACAATCCCTTTAATAACAGTTGTTTTCCCCGTTCCTGGTCCACCTGTTAATAACATCATTGGCTTATGAAGTGCCGTTTGAATCGCTTCTTGCTGAAACGGTGCATACTGCACGTTTAACTGTTCTTCAATTTCACCTAATGTTTTTAACACTTCTGCTTCAGGAAATGAAGGTGTTTCCTCTTGATTCATCAATCGACGAATAGACTTTACAACACCTTTTTCAGAGTAGAATAAAGTTGCTAAATACACTCGTTCTTCTTCTATGATGACTTTCCCTTCACTTTGCATCGTTTCAATACAACCTATAATATCTTCCTCAGTCACTCTTCCTTCTTGATTGTTTAAAAGTGACATCGTTTCTCTTACAAGTTGATCTTTCCTCATATAAACGTGACCAAGTTGCAATGAGACATTCTCTAATGTGTAAAAACATCCCGCTCGTACACGGTCGTCGTGATTACCCGATATTCCTAACGCACGCCCTATATCATCCGCTCGTCCAAAACCAATCCCGTCCACTTCTTCAATAAGTTGATACGGATTATTACGAATCACTTCTAATGTCATCTCTTTATATTGCTGGTAAATCTTAATAGAAAGTTTCGTTCCAAAACCGTAACCATTTAAAAAGCTCATTACTTTCTCTAATCCTTGATGTTCAACAATTGTCTCATATATTTCCTGAGCCTTTTGTTTGTTAACAACACCATTTAACGCCTCAGGGTCATCCATAATTTTAGAAATAGCATGTTCCCCGAGATGATCCACAATTTTTTCCGCTGTACGCTTTCCTATCCCTTTAAATAAATCACTCGCTAAATATTGCACCATACCTGCTTTTGTTTGCGGCAATTCTTTTTTAAATGTTTCAACCATATATTGTTTTCCATACTTTGGATGGTCCTTAAAGTGACCTGTCAATGTAAACACTTCATCTTCATGCATGCGGGGAAAATGACCGTTTATCATTACTTTCTTTTCGTCATATGTTTCATTCGTTTCAATGACTTTCATACTGACAACGGAATAGAGGTTTTCTTCGTTGTGGAAAATGGTATGAAGAACTTGCGCTTTTATAAACTTTTTCTCTTCCTCAAACAAATCCATTGCATGTTGATTTCCCATCTTTCCTCTCCTTTCCGATATTTTCACTTTAATGAGCAGTACATCCCCCACCTCTTTAGATGAGGGATAACTACCCATTAAACTATATTTTTATCTTATTCAGCTTCTTGCTCTAATAAACGAACGCCATTACCCGCTAAAAAGTGATCTGGCTGAATTTCAGTTGCTTTCTTAAATAAAGCGAGAGCCTTCTCATTATTTTCCTCAAATACGTACGCAACACCTAAATTGTAATACGCATCTGCATGCTCTTCATCCATTTCTAATACCTTTTCAAAATAAGGTTTCGCCTCTTGAATGTGTTCTAGTCGAGCGAAGCAAAGTCCGCACTGGAATACAGCTTCCACATCGTTTTCATCTAATTCTGTTGCTCTTTGTAAGAATGGTAGTGCAAGACGATCATTTCCAAGCTGTACATGTGTGATACCTAACATAAATGTTACATCAGCTGATTGTAATCCAGCTTGCATTGCTTGTTCAAATACAGCTTTCGCCTCAGTAAATTGCTCTTGGCCATAATATACATTTCCTAAACCATAATAGGCAGCTGCAGATTTATCATCTAACTCTAGTGCACGTTTATAAAATAAAATCGCTCGTTCGCTATCACCTAATACGTCTAATAAATTTGCAAAATTAATGTATCCAAGCGCATCTTTTGGATTTTCTTCGATTGCTTCTGTAAAATTTTTAGCTGCTTCTTCCCAATTTCCTTCTTGCATATATTGAATACCTGTTTCAAGTTTGTTTGACATGTCCTTCACCTCTACAACAAATTATAACAAAGAATGTATTTTCCAAGCGAACGAAAATTCGCTTTATGTAAAAGAAACCTCTAACCGCTAATCGGCAGAGGCTTCTCATTTATCCTAAATAATCCAATTTCTTACCACTACGGTATACTTCATCAATTGTAGCACCGCCTAAGCACTCATCTCCATCATAGAACACAACTGCTTGTCCTGGTGTAATTGCACGAATTGGCTCATCACAAAGAATACGAACTGTATTTTCATCAACGATTTGAACCGTTACTTTATTGTCTTCTTGACGATAACGGAATTTCGCCGTGCACTTAAATTCTGTTTCTTTTACTTTGTTACTTACCCATCCTACATTCGTAGCAATAACTTCATCACCATATAGAAGTTCGTTATGGAATCCTTGATCAACATATAAAATGTTTTCTTTCAAGTTTTTCCCAACAGCAAACCACGGATCACCGTTACCACCAATTCCAAGTCCATGACGTTGTCCAATTGTATAGTACATTAAACCGTCATGCTTTCCTTTCACTTCACCAGATAATGTTTGCATTACACCTGGTTGCGCTGGTAAGTAGTTACTTAAGAAATCTTTAAAGTTACGCTCACCAATGAAGCAAATACCTGTACTATCTTTTTTCGCCGCTGTCGCTAAGCCAGCTTCTTTCGCCATTTCACGAATTTGCGGTTTCTTTAATTCACCTAACGGGAACATTGTTTTTGATAATTGCTCTTGGCTTAATTGATTTAAGAAGTATGTTTGATCTTTATTGTCATCAACGCCGCGAAGCATTTTATATTCGCCGTCCATATAAGCAACGCGTGCATAATGGCCTGTTGCTACATAATCAGCACCAAGCGCAATTGCATGCTCTAAAAATGCTTTAAATTTAATTTCTTTATTACACATTACATCTGGATTTGGTGTACGACCAGCTCGGTACTCATCTAAGAAGTACGTAAATACTTTATCCCAGTATTGTTTTTCAAAGTTTACTGCATAATACGGAATACCGATTTGGTTACACACTTCAATTACATCATTGTAATCTTCAGTTGCTGTGCAGACACCATTCTCATCTGTATCATCCCAGTTTTTCATAAAAATTCCGATTACATCATAACCTTGCTCTTTTAATAAAAGTGCTGCTACAGATGAATCGACGCCACCGGACATTCCGATGACAACGCGTGTTTCGTGAGGTAGTTTGTTCATCATGTCACCTCCCATGCTAATTTTGTGTTAATCGCTTCACGATTTTCACTGTTTCGTACGCCGCTTTTTCAATTTGCTCTTTCGTATTTCCAAGCCCAAAACTAAAGCGTACGGATGAACGTATTTGATCGGAGTCTTTTCCAAACATCGCTACTAATACATGTGATGGATCAATCGAACCAGCTGTACAAGCAGAACCACTTGATACTGCAATGCCAGCTAGGTCTAAGTTCACAAGAAACGGTTCAATGTTCATTCCTGTAAAACTTACATTAAGCACATGCGGTAAGCGATGTTCTAAGTTTCCGTTTACCTCGAAAGTAATGCCTTCATTTTTGAAGACAGATACCATTATATCTTTAAACTCTTCATATTGGGCATTTTTTTGCTCACGAGTTTTTTCAGCAATAAGAATTGCATGCTGAAGCCCAGCAATACTAGGCACATTTTCCGTACCAGCACGGCGTTTTCTTTCTTGCTCTCCGCCTATTAATAACGGCTCAAATTTCACATTTGCACCAGCGTATAAGAACCCTACACCTTTTGGTCCGTTAATTTTATGGGCTGAAATGGATAATAAATCAATACCAAACTCTTTCACATCAATTTCTACCAAACCATAAGCTTGTACCGCATCTGTATGGAAATAAGCTTGATGCTCCTTTAGTAGCTTTCCTATTTCTACAATTGGTTGCATTGTCCCTACTTCATTATTCCCAAACATAACAGATACAAGAATCGTCTCTTCGGTTAATGCCTTTTGTATGTCAGAAACTTGAATGCGCCCTGTTTCATCGACAGGTAAATATGTCACTTCAAACCCTTCACGCTCTAACAATTCGCACGTATGCAAAATCGCATGATGTTCAATTTGCGTCGTTATAATGTGATTACCTTTATGACGGTTCGCACGTGCTACACCTATAAGCGCTAAATTATCAGCTTCTGTACCACCGCTCGTAAATATAATTTCATTCGGATTCGCATGAATACTGCGTGCACACACTCGTCTCGCCTCATCTACTGTGTGACGAGTTTGACGTCCATAAAAGTGAATACTAGACGGGTTCCCGAATATTTCTGTCATATATGGAATCATCTTTTCGACCACTTCTGGGTGAGTCGGAGATGTCGCAGCATGATCTAAGTAAATGCGTTCCATTAAATCTCCTTCTTTCCAAATCGTTTCACAAGGAATTAAATGTAAAACATATAGCCCCCGTGATTTTCTTCCTCATAACGTACTAAATCTTCTAACGTTGTACTATCTAACACTTCTTGCACCGCATCACGAACACGCATCCATAACTGGCGCTGTGCTGGCTCTTCTTCTTCTATCATTTCTACAACACTAATCGGTCCCTCTAATACACGGATCACATCCCCAGCTGTAATGTTAGCTGGTTGATCAGATAATACATATCCGCCATATGCACCTCGCGTACTCTTCACAAGACGAGCGTTACGAAGTGGTGAAATTAATTGCTCTAAGTAATGCTCCGATAAGTCATGCGCCTGCGCAATTGATTTTAATGAAATCGGACCTTCACCAAACTTTTTTGCAAGATCGATCATAATTGTTAAGCCATAGCGGCCCTTTGTTGAAATCTTCATCTATTTTGCACCTCTTTTCAAATTTTCACTTCTATTGGTTATATCTTATTTATAAAAAGAACACAATTTAAAATCCTATGAAATTATAGCATAATATAGTATTATAAGAAATTTCAACTTGTGTATCAAAATGATAACATAAAATCACATTGAAAAACTCGGGAATTATTACAATTGAAAGAAAAATGAAAATATTCATCTTCATTTTTCCCATAAAACAGCATACTATTTCAAATTCCATAGAAAAAAATGATACGATAGAACGAGATTATATGTTAAGGGAGACGGTCTAAATGAAACAACCACTCGCACATCGAATGCGCCCTACAAATATTCAAGAAATTATTGGGCAACAGCATTTAGTTGGTGAAGGAAAGATTTTATGGCGAATGGTCCAAGCAAATCATTTTCAATCTATGATTTTATACGGTCCTCCAGGTACAGGAAAAACATCCATTGCCAGTGCAATTGCAGGAAGTACCGGTACCCCGTTTCGTCTATTAAACGCTGTTACTCACAATAAAAAAGATATGGAAGTTGTCGTACAAGAAGCGAAGATGCATCGACACCTCGTTTTAATTTTAGATGAAGTTCACCGTCTAGATAAAGCAAAGCAAGACTTTCTATTACCTCATTTAGAAAGCGGACTTCTTACTTTAATTGGTGCAACGACAAGTAATCCATTCCATGCAATAAACTCCGCTATTCGAAGCAGATGTCAAATTTTCGAATTACACGCACTAACAGAAGATGATATTTTAATTGGGTTAAAAAGAGCTTTAGAAGATAAAGAAAAAGGCCTTGGAGAATATGCTGTAACGATAACAGATGAAGCACTACATCACTTTACAAACGCCTCTGGTGGTGATATGCGTTCCGCTTATAACGCACTTGAGCTTGCTGTATTATCCAGCTTTACTACAGACGATCAAGCGGCTGAAATCACACTCGAGATTGCAGAAGAATGCTTACAAAAGAAGAGCTTCGTTCACGACAAAGGCGGCGATGCTCATTATGACGTATTATCAGCATTTCAAAAATCAGTGCGCGGAAGTGATGTAAATGCAGCGCTCCATTATTTAGCACGCCTTATTGAAGCAGGTGATTTACAAAGTATTGGCAGACGCCTTCTTATTATGGCTTATGAAGATATTGGACTTGCTAGCCCACAAGCTGGACCGCGTACACTAGCTGCAATTGAATCAGCTGAACGAGTCGGATTCCCAGAAGCACGCATCCCACTTGCAAATGCCGTTATCGAGCTATGCTTATCACCAAAATCAAATTCAGCTTATAAAGCACTCGATGCAGCACTACATGATTTACGTAACGATCAAACAGGTGATATTCCAAGCCATTTAAAAGATAGTCATTACAAAGGCGCAGAATCACTTGGAAGAGGCATTGGATATTTATATCCACACGACCATCCAAACGGCTGGGTAAGGCAACAATACTTACCTGATAAAATAAAAAACAAGCAATATTATAAACCGAAAACGACAGGAAAATTTGAGCAAGCACTTTCTACTGTTTATGAAAGATTACAAACTTCGAATAAAACGAAAAATAAAGGGTAACATAAACGAAAACGTCACCATTATGGAGGCTTCGCTTATGAAAACACGTCAAGATGCATGGACAAAAGAAGATGATCTCCTTTTAGCAGAAACTGTTTTACGACATATTCGCAGCGGAAGTACACAAATAAAAGCATTTGATGAAGTCGGCGATGCGTTGAACCGCACTTCAGCAGCTTGTGGCTTTAGATGGAATGCTGAAGTACGAGCGAATTACGAAGATGCAGTGCAGATTGCAAAAAAACAACGTAAAGAATTAAAACGTTCTGAAGCTAAAATAGAAAAAGATCAGTTCACGAAAACGAAACAACTCGTAATCGATGCTGAGTTTTCAGAAGATATTACGCCAAGTAAACAGGAACTTACAATGCAAAATGTCATCTCATTTTTGCAAAACATGGAACATAATAACCCTTCAATCGCAAAGTTGCAAACTGAAAATGATGTATTACAAAATCAGCTCACTTCCCTACAAAAAACGAATAATGAACTTGAAGCAAAATTAGCGGTACTCACAAAAAAACAACAAGCAATCGAAGAAGATTACGCGATGCTTGTTAGAATTATGGATCGTGCTCGAAAACTTGTTTCAGTCGAAGAGCAAGAAGATCAAATTGCCCCGATTTTCAAAACCGATCAAAACGGGAATTTAGATATTATTTATTCTGCAGAGAATTAAAAACAAGGATGTCACTTAGTTAAAAAAGTGACATCCTTGTTTGTTTTCGGTGAACCATATATATCGGTAATTGAAATTATATCAACGATTTTTCAAATATATCTATC
>NZ_JAKUFQ010000062.1:0-31406 GCF_022663475.1 Bacillus cereus group sp. BfR-BA-01382 | reverse complement strand
GTTTATAAAATTAATTAAAAGGTGGAATTGTAATGAAGCAAGTAAATGAAAATAAATCAATTAAATTCGGTTTAAATACTGAAGTAAACAAGAATCAGACATTGAATGATTCAATCATCCAACCAGGATATTTAGTAGGGTGTATTAATTCAATGAAAGTAGTTGGAGCAATTAAAACTCGATTCTTTTATCTTTCTATGGAAACGAAAGAAGTGAGAGATGTAACTCGTGAATTATCTTATGCTATTGATAAATTTAATGAAGAAGCTAAAAAGATTAGAGAAACTGGAGAATATTCTATGCTTATTCCATACGATTATGTAGATGGTTTAGTGGAATATAGTCATGGATGTGGTCTATCACATTATTTACAAGAAAGTGTATTTGAAAGATTAACGGAAGTAGGTAAGGATATTTTAACCTTTCCGTTAATGGGTTGTACATTATCTATGTATACACCTGATGATGTTAATAATATTTTAGGATGTGTCGGTAGTTTTGACTTGAACATTACAGATGCATTAAGAGAACAATTTCTATATTTCTAATATAGATAAACAGATGAAAGAACGTTTCCTATAAGGTGCGTTCTTTTTTATTTTAAAATTTATAATGAATATACCTATTTTCTATAATATAAAGATAACTATAAACAGGTATTTTGAGAAATTCACTAAAGAGGGAGGGATTGTTTTAAAATGTTGAGTGTACCAGAATATCAATCTGTAATGCGAGGAAGTAACTATAAGGAGCATTTAGATTCTGCGGATTCTTTTGTTGTTGCGGTCACCTTTATATATGCCAACACTGGGATTAAGTATGTCATCTAACATACTTGGAATAGTAATGCTTATTATCTGTAACCAAAAACTTAAAGAGAATAAAAAAGCCGAACAAAAAAACAAGGATGCAGTTTTTTTATTTGAAATCAGAATTGTTTTGGCGTTGAATTACTTCATCCTGTTCTTCATAAGGGGTTGTCATAATTAGTCTACCGAATAAGTATTTATTATCATTAAAAAAAGATAAAAAACCGCCCACAATGCCAGCAAGCGTCTGAAGGGCAGTTCTAAGAAAAAATAAACTTTTTTTGCAACCATCCACCTTACGGTAGCAGTTACATAAGGCGAGATGTTGGAGCACTTCACCTTGTATAAATATTATAACATAATTGATGTGTCTTGGTTCAATAGTTGAATTGCTTCATCTCGTTTGCTTGCATTTAATCCATCTTTATAAGGACTTGTTAGAACAAGTCTATCTGATAAATGTAGCATGTCATCGTCATCATCTATAATAATAAATCTATCAATAGGTTTATTGAAATTGTCGATAAATGCCTGTATTTCTGCTCCTCTTGGCTCATTTATTAATATAGGCGTTCTACCAATAACATATTTTTGTAAGCCATAATGAGAGAAGATAGACTTCTTAAGTGTGTTTGCAGAACCGAGTTTTCTCCAAGTAGAAGTAACTACTATTTTCGCATCGCACTTTTCAAGTATTTCTTTTAGGTTTACTAATGCTTTTGGACAAAATGCCTGTAGCATATGTTGTTTGCTTCTCACAAAATAATTTGAATGATTCATAACACCATCAATATCTAAGAAAATAAGATTCATGTATATCACCTATTATTAATAATTTTAGTTAGTAGATTTAGATTCTCTTGAAATCTCCATGATAAATGCAAAATCATTTACAAATGACATCAAATTAGCCTTTACTTTGTTTGATTTAACTTCCTGTGTAGGGGAGTTATAAACCATATCCTGCTTTCTAACGTTTGCATCTGTAAAATAAATAGGCTCACACATGAGAACCTGACAAATATAGTCCATATCTACTTCATGTACTTGTTTCATTGATAGTGCATTATTTAATAACCCATTTATAACATGAACATCCACCGTAGATTCTTCAGATAAACGATTCATGTCATACCCAAGAGAAGACATGCGTTGTTTTAGTAGAGCTCCGATAAACATATTCATCACAACCTTTTACCAAAAGATAATTTCAAATCCATGATTTGCGGGGCAATTCTTTGCCCATTGAATAATTTCTTTAAACATTTGTTCAGGTGTTGTAGTTTTTGAAAATTCTTTCTTTCCATCATGGAAGATTTTATTTCCTTTAGTAGGATAATGATATTTAAAACGTACCATTACATGAATTTCATCATCTACTTCATCATTGACAGTTGCACCTAAGAATCCCATAAATAGTAACTCTTCTTTTAAATCCATGTTGTATCGTATCCTTTCAGCATTCATTTGCTAAATGCTTTAATTTTTTTGCGTACTTTTCTAAGCTGATTTTTTCCTCAGTCAAAACTCGAATTGTTTCTCTGTGTCTTGCAATCTGGAATTCATTAGCAAAAAAATCTTTTTCTTCTTCCTGTTTTAATAATCTTTGTTCTGCTTTAATCTTCTTTTTCAAGTGTTTTACACAATCTTTGACACCATCGCTCTTTGCTAATAAACGTTCTTTTTCAGTCATAATATGATTCACCCCTATGTCAAATTTCAATTTCTTCTAATTTAAAATATCTTCCTAAGTGTTCGAATATAGGAGTAATTTGTAGCTCACCCAATGTAGTGTTTTTCTCTGTATCAACGACAGCATACTCACTACCATAAATAAGAGATGCCTTAACGATATAACCATTAAACAAATAGGATTCCTTTAAAAGTGCATCTAAAACCTCTTGTTCGTCATCTTTCGAAACAAATGGAATGACTTCTGTATCTTCTCCAGGATGGAAGAGTAAATAGTTATTTCTCTTGATTTCAACTAAGTGTTTCATTTCCATTTATTACTCACTCATTTCTGACTTTATGTATTTTCAAACTTGACAACTTTCCGATAGCTACAATTTAAGCATCTTTAGATGGAGAAACTTCTTTATTAATCCCTAAAAACATATCAAATTCATCCTGCATCTCTTTTGTGGGAGGAGGGAAACGAATTGTTCCTCTATAGTTACCCTTAGAAGTAGGAAATAGTGATAAAAGAAGTGCTATAGATAAAGCCCCCACCACAAGTAGGTGGGGATTTTCAATCATTTTATGGATGAGTGTAAGCATGTTTATATGCAACTCCTTATATAGTAGTTAGACTACGCTACAATCGAATCGTAGTGCTTTGATTTTTTAATTAAATTTTTTGAAACATCCATATAAACATCTAAATTAATTTCTACTGTATCTCCGAAAGTTTGGATAAAGACATATCGAAGAACAACAGCAAAGTCTGATAGAGTTTGGATAGAATGTTCTTTAAACGCATCAAAAATGGTTTCAGTTATTGACCATAATTCGTGGTAATGACTATTTTCAATTCTCTCTTTTTCACTTATATTACGGCAAGACGGAATCAAAATTTTAGAATCATAGTATTCACTTAATAAAGATTGAAGTTGTTCTTTTGGAAGATTCAGCTCAACTTTTCTTGAAATCATTTCAAATTCACTGAAGACATGTTGGTCAATATAATCTCTATCTTTAGAGAACTGAGGTGTGTTAAAGTCTACATCCCATTTTGTTCTTGTAGCAGTACCTTTTAAATAGGATTGTTTCGTAATACATACACCTCGTTTTTGCCAAATAGGGAGGTTGTTCCAGTTAATGTCCTTCTCTGCAAATAGTTTTTCTTGTAACTGAGAGCCGTTATATCCTTGTAATTCTTTGTGTTTAAAGTTTGATTGAGCAACCATTGCAATACTATTTTTCGTAGCGTCTTGTTGTCTCCATAAGAAATAGTTTGTCACCTCTTCTTTCGGTAATACAAATGCTCTACTGTCAAAGAATGCAAGTGTTCCTGTAATCGGGAACATAATCTCATTGAATTTCGCAGTGGCCATAGAAGCGGATACAGAAACCATCTTCTGCAAGTCATTACCGAACCAAGATTGTGTTGTTACTTTCTCGTAGTTCGTTAATAGTAATGAAATTTCATCGCTTTGGTGGTAAACCATTTTACAACCCATAATATTTTGAGCGAGGTATTTAGCTGTTTCCCAGAAAGCTTTAGCAAGTGTCTCATCAAACGGCTTTTTCATCTTTTTTGTATATGTGTGAAAGTGTGTACCGTCAATACGAATAATTACAGGACTTCTTTTCGTTAATCTTGTTTTATTTTCGTACTCTTTCATTCGAGCACCTAATTTGTTTGAACTCATAATTACATCTCCTAAAAATTTAAATTTATATGTCTTTTCATTTACTTTTTTCTTTAAAATCTATAATCAATATTACATTTGTTATTAACTAAAGTCAATGATATACTATGAAATAGTAAAAAATAACTTACGAGGTGTGACAATGGAAATACAAGAAATTTTAAAATTAAAAGAAGCATATGACGAAGCGATGAAGAAAGGGGAAAAAGAAGTTGCTCAAACGACTGCAATAATTCTTGTTGAAAAGGGAGTACCAGATTTATTGAAGATGTTAGAAAACGAGCAGTTTGCAGTGAAGCGAACAAAGAGTATTTTGAAGCGTAAAAAAAGTGAGGTGGCGTTATTTGAACATCTATTTTTAGAAGAACAACAAAAAGTTAGTGATTTAAAAGGGGAACCTGCATTGGTTGGAAATAAAAGAAGAATATATGGAGAATATTTTGATTTAGATGAGCTCTTGTTTGAAGGTAAGAACATTCAAATTATCACAGCATCACTGTGGAATCAAAGAGTAGAGAGAATAGAAGATATGTGGAAGGGGATTTATGCGAAATGGAAAGAGTCCAGTGTTGAGTCTTTAGAATTCTTATCACAACTTGAAGGTTATGAACATAACGACTGGATTTTATTTACGTACAAAGGACAGAGAACAGCAAACGATACACATTTTAAATTTAATGGAAAAATAACTGTAAAGCCTTATGAGATAAAGGAAGGAGAGTTGAATTTTAGATACTATTTTTATACTTATATAGAGTTCAAAAAAGAGGGAGAAGATGTGGTTAGCTATAAAGAAATAGATGGTGTGACGGTAGAAGGGAAAGAAGAATTACTGGAAGGATTAAAACGTCATTTAAATGAACAAGAAAAAGCCCAATGATTACAAGTCATTGAGCTTTTCTATTTGTTATATATTATTGAATGAATCCGTGAGCTTTCGCCTCTTTAATCCATGATGGGAATTCGTTCATAAGTTTTTCTAATAATTCTTCTGGAGACATGTTATTAATCTCTTCTCTTGTAAATTGAACAAAATTAGCATTGTCAATTACACGACCACCCATGTTGTCTAAGTCTTCAAGGAAGGCAAACGAACCTCGTTCCCCGATTCCAACAAATTGCCAGAAGATTGGCTGGTCAGAAGATTCTCGAATGATACGCTTAGTTGGAGCTTTGTCTTCATTAAAGTTATCTCCATCTGTAATAAACACAACAAAGGTTGGGTATTTTGCAGGAATTGGTTTTTCTACAGTTTCAACTTTAGCATTTCCACCAAATAATTTTGATAAGAATCCACCTTTAGATTCAACAGGTTTTTGCACTGGTTTTGTCCCATATTTATTCACGATTTCTTGCATAACACCTGCATAGAAAGTAGCACCCTCTAAACTGAATTTACGAAGGAATACATTTTGAATGAAATTCTTGTAATTCTCTTTGCTTACAGCCCCGATATGCTTATGACTTCTTCCGAAACCGTAAATATCAATTGAGTTATTTGCATCAATATTTAAACCAACTGCTAAAGCGGATTCTGTTACATCTTGTACAGTATGGTTAATGTATAATCGCTCCATAGATGTAGAACCATCCACTACAAAAACAACTTCAGCAATTACTCCTTTAAGATTTTTCTTCTCTAATACAATCTTTGCAATCTCCGTTTTTTTCTCTAATGAAATAGCCATTTTAATATCTCTCCTTAGTTATCTAAACGTTATGTATCTATAAATAAGTATAAATCTTTTTATTAACTAAAGTCAATAAAATATTGTTGTTTATTTTAAATGTAATTTCTATACCTGTTATGGGATGAAGTCCATCTATCTATAATATAAGGATTATATAAACAGGTGTATTCAAAATACAAATTAATTTTAGGAGGAAATAATCATGACAACAATTTTATCAACAGGAGATTGCCAAGAAGCATATAACAAGGTTGAGGATGTTTGGCATATCGGTAATGACTTTAAAGAAGAAGATGGATTTGATGTGAGTACAATTCAATGGTCAGACTCTGCTTGGGAAAGTGAAAAACGATATTTTATGGATTTCTTACAATCAGAAATTGAACAGTACGAAAAACGATATAAAACAAACGTTGAACGTATTGCTCTTGTAGGTCGTGTAGGACGTTGGAATGAAAATCCTGTAGGAGGCAGAATGTTATCGTATGATGAGAATCCATTAGAATGTATGGGACGAGTAGATTCTATTGACGTAAGTGTAGATAAAGATGGTTCACTTATCATTTCTGGTCATCATCATGACGGTTCACATGCTATGCAGATTTATTTCTTGTCTGAAAACAAATTAAACAAACTGGATAGAGAATGGGATGCATGTTGGTTTGATTTTGATGCAAATCATTTTGAACAGATTTATAATGATTTCAAACCTTTGAAATTAACAAAATCAGGTCGAGCATTTTACAATCCGATTATTCATTAAGTTGAAGAGCTTGTATTCGTTATGAATACAAGTTTTTTTATTATGTCTTTATATGCGTGTGAAATAAAATACTTTTAACAATTTATCTACATGATATCTTGTTTGTTGAAAATAAAATAAAAAGCAGAGAACTTTCTCTGCTTTAAAATATTTGTAATCGCAACTATTTCATCTTTTCAAATAGCTCTTCTTCAGAAATAATAGGACACTCAAACTTAACAGCATTTTTATACTTAGAGCTGTTAGTTTCTTTTTCAGGCAATTCTCCTGTTACATGATTATATCCACCAAGAACTAAGAAGTTTGTCTTTGCAGATACTGAACCTGATACTTTTCCACCACGAGCTTCAATTTCTTTTTTGATATCATTACGAGGTTTAGATAATGAGCCTGTAATGACGAATATTTTACCCTCAATTTCTTCAGAGGCGATAATTTCTTCTACTTCTTCCATCATTGGAAATCCAATTGAATACAAGAATTCAATAAGCTCAATGTTGTGAGATTCTTCAAAGTAACTTACCATACTACTTGCTACTGTCTCACCGATGCCATCAATTTTCATTAATTCTGTTTTTAGCACAACAGGGTCTTTTGAAAGTTCGATTAGATGTCTCATTGTTTTAAATTTCTTTGCAATGTCTTTTCCTGTACTGGAGCCAACGTTAGGAATAGCTAAAGCGTATAAGAATTTAGATAGGGGAACATGTTTGCTTTCCTCAATCCCTGATAACATTTTTTGAATCTTCTTTTCCCCGAATCCACGTAATACAGATAGTTTATCTAAGTTATCTTTTAACGTATAAATATCAGAAATAGAAGAAAGGATACCTTTTTCGTAAAATGTTTCAACTGTTTTTGCCCCTAATCCATCAATATTCATTGCATTTCGAGATACAAAATGTTTTAAAATACGTTCTTGTTGAGCACTACATGTACTGTTAATACAGAAGTAATGAACGTTATCTTCTTCTTTTACTACTTCTCCATTACATACAGGACAGCAAGTAGGCGGTAAGATTTCTTTTTCTGTTCCATCACGTAGCTCAGTAACAGCCGATACAATTTGTGGAATGACATCATTTGCACGAGCGACGACAATTGTATCTCCAATACGGATATCACGTTCTTTTATGTTGTCGTAATTTGCAAGAGAAGCTTTTTGAATAGTAACACCATCAATCTCAACAGGTTCAAAAATACCATTAGGTGTAATTTGTCCAGATTTACCAACGGTCTCTACGATATTAAGTAGTTTGGTTGTGGCATCAAGACTATCAAATTTAAAAGCAAAGCCCCAACGAGGGAACTTAGATGTATAACCTAAAGATTCTCGAACAGCTAAATTATTAAATTTAAGCACAAGTCCATCAATCATATGAGGAATTGTTGGTCGAACTTCTTTGTTGTATGTTAAGCAATATTGAATCAATTCTTTTATTCCTTCAGGTGTGTTTTTAAACACTTTGTATGGAACCACGTTAAACCCTTGTTCTTTTAAAAATTCCAATTGCTCAGTATCCTTTTCAAAGGTAATTCCCTCTGCTTTAACTAAATCAAAAGCAATAATACTTAAACCGCGTTCTTTAGCAATATTCGCATTTAATGTACGTACAGAACCAGAAACTAAGTTGCGAGGGGATTTAAATTTACCATCTATATTAATTCGTTCAAACTCAGAGAAAGGAATAACGGATTCAGCACGAACCTCAAGATACCCTTTAAATGAGATTTTCTTAGGAAGGTTAGTAATAGTTCTTACAGTGTGTGTTACATCTTCACCAATATAACCATCGCCTCTTGTTGAAGCCTCATAGTAGATACCGTTATTGTACTTTAATACAATCGTTAATCCGTCTTCTTTATCTCCCGCAATAATTTCATCATCAGATTTGTTTGCGAATTTCACAATATCTTCTTCTGTATGGCCTTTATCTTGTGACAACATGGGTGTAGAGTGTTTTACTTTTTTTAAACTATCTACTACAACTGAATAAATCCGTTTGGTAGGAGAATTTTCATCAGCAAATTCAGGGTGTCTTTCTTCCAATGAAACCAATTCATAATACATTTGGTCATATTCGCTATCAGTAATAATAGGAGTACCTTCATCATATAGCAAATCATGTTTCATAACTTCTTCACGTAATTGTTTAATTTGTTGTTCAATCATTAGTTTTGCTCCTCTTTTAATATCATTGGTTTTACTTTCCATCGTTTAATCCATTCTTTATCTGCTAAATCTTTAGCTAATTTTTTGCGTTCAGTTAAAGATAAATCTTCATTTTGATAATAACCTTCTCCATATTCATAAAAACGATTTGCTTCAGCGGTACAAGCACTTTTTGCAATTTGAATAGCTTTTCCCTCATCATAATATACCTTAGCAAATGTTTCTTGAGAAGCACCAGACCATGGTTTTCCGTCCTTTAATATGATATGTAATTCTTGATTCATGCTGTCACCATCTTTTCTTATCAATAACTTACTATAATATTAACTATAGTCTATATAAATAGCAAAGTAAATAAAAAATATTTTACTTATCAACGAAGTGGGAAGGGGCTAAAATATATGGTTTATTTTTATGTATAAATAAAGTAATATATTTCTTCGATTTCTTAAAACATTAATAAAAAGAATGATAACTACACAGTTAGTTTTATGATAAACTTGAGGTAAATATTGAATGGTATGGATTGGGGATGTAATAGATGACGACAGATACATATAAAGGTTTCTTAACAACTGAAATAGAAGGGGAGGATGTACAATTACCTCCTGTTATTTTGAGAAATGATGAGGAAATTATTCGTTTTTGCTATCGAAATAGACAAAAAATGAAAGAAGTCATTGTCCAAGATAAAGATGAATTTTGTTTATTTCATATAAAAAATAACAAAACGATTTTTCCATTAGAAGCTGTTGAACATGAAAAACAATTAGCAAAGCAGTGGGGAGTAGAGGTTGCCGAAATAAATTGGGAGCAGTTATCTCGCATATAAAGTTATGAACACAACATAGAAAAAGTCGCAGAGAAATTGATTTTCTTTGCGACTTTTTTATTAAATGAGATATAAACTTTCTAAACGCTCTTTTAGAGTGGTGTTACGCTCTCTTGACTTGTACGTTTTAATTGCGTGTTTAATCGCTCTTTCTTCACCAATTACCACATTAAATTCTTGAGCTCGTGTAAATCCAGTATAGAACAAGCTATTATCAAGCATTCTGTAGTGAAGCATAGAAATTGGCATGATACAAGCTCTCCATTGTGAACCCTGAGACTTGTGAATAGAGAATGCGTATGCATGGTCTAAATCTTCTTTTTCCTTGTTATCATAGAAGATATAACCATCATCGTATTTTACAATTATACGAATGATTTCCTTCGTTTTTGCAGGAACAGCACCCTTTATAGTCTCCTTATTATCAACTGGTTCTTTGATTTTTCGGATTGCTTCAATTACACCAGTTTCACCGTTTGCAATGCCACCTTTAGCATCTTTATTCGGTGTATATTGGGTAAGAAGAACGTTACTATCCTCAGTTGAAACGTAACTTTTTTTGTACCAAACTTTTAAGTCGTTATTACGCATGTTAATGACTTTATCGCCTTCTTTAAAGTACAGAGAAAAACGTTCATTATCTACAGTGAATTCTTTATTTAAAGAAGTAACAGTAGATTCAGTTTCGTTAAAAGCTTCTTGCATTAACAAGTTAATCATATATGTTCCTAAAATACCTGTTTTTTGAGGTGATAGAACTTGGATATCATCCAGTGTATAATCAGGGAACGTAAGGACACGTTTAACAGATTCGAGAATGTTCTTCAAAATAACCTTAGGTGAATCACGAAATACAGCATAGGAATCCTTTGTATCCTCACAAGTTTCAATCATTTCACCATCAATGATTTTTTTTGCGTTTTTTGCAATACCTGATTGCTTTCCTTGACGCTTTACTACATCTAATGTAACAACTGGAAGAACTCCACTTTCAATGATATCTTTTAGAACACTACCTGGACCAATACTCGGCAACTGTTTAATATCGCCCATCCAGATAACTGTAGCACCACGTTTAATTGCTTGTAGTAAATCCTTAGATAATTCCACATCTAAAAACGAGCTTTCATCTAAAACGATAATGTTCCCTGGTAAAGGATTGGATGCATTGAAGGTAAAACCTTCTCCTCCACGGAATTCTAATCCTCTATGTACAGTAAGACATATTTCATTTGTTGATTTCTTAGCAACTTTAGCGGCCTTTCCAGTTGGAGCCAATAATTGAAGGTAGGGAGTAATGCCATTTGATTTACATACAATATTGAAGATTTTTAATATGATTTTTAAAACGAATGTTTTCCCACAACCTGCGGAACCATTTAGTACATAAAAACCACCACGTCTTTTCGTGAATGTTAAAATGGCTTCTTCTTGTTTTTCTTCTAATTCAATACCTTCAGCAGATAGATACTTGTCTAATTCAGCCTTAATATCTATTTGATTCTTCCATTCTTGCGTATCTGAAAGACGATAAAGCTCTTCTGCCACACGGACTTCAGCACTATGGATGTATTCTAAATACACACGGTCTTGTTCTATGACAATTCTCTCAAAAGTAAGCAAATTCTCAATTTCTTCCTCAATCAGTTCATATGGAATATCAAATAAAGGATATAAACACTTTTCTTTTTCATTTTTATAACGAGCTGATTTCCAACGTTCATAATAAGCGTTTAGTTCATCCCTTGGAATCATAACTTGGATTGTACCAAAGTAATAAGAGATTTTTTCATCTATTGTTTCTTTTAATAAACGTTCGCTTTCTTTAGAAGGAAGTGTAACTCTCAATATCTCTCTTGTTTTTTCAATTAAATCATCTTTATGTAAGAAGCAGTGACCTTCTTTTGTTGCCGCATCAAGTCCATGAATAATCCCTTCTTGAATACGTTCATCACTTAGCATGTCAAAGTGAATATCTTTAGCGATTTTGTCACATTTTTTAAATCCGTATCCTGGAATTTTTCTTGCTAAAAGATAAGGATTTTCTGAAATTAAACGAATGATATCATCTTTATATTCGCTGTATAAGCTTTTTGATTGCTCAAACGACAAACCAATATCTAATAAATAAGACAATGTATACTGTGAATTTGTTAGACTTTCAAGTTGTTTTTTCCAAGCTTCCACACTTTTTTTACCAATCCCTTTAATTCGACTAACAACTTCTTCAGGGTTTTCTATCAACATATCAATAGATTTATCACCGAAAACGCTATAAATATCCTCTGCTCTATTTTTCAGACCTTTTAAAGTTCGTAAGTAACGAACGATGCCTCTTTTCCCAATTGGCTTTATAGGTGAAACCCGATTCATTTTTACTTGTTTTTCACCTTTATAAAATACAATAACTCCATTTACCTGATAGTGAATATTCGGATTAAGTGGCATGATGAATTTTCCGTTCATTTTAAATGACTGACCTTCTTCACTTTGACAAGCATAAACACGATAACCCGATTCTGAATTTTCGTAAATTGTATCAAGTGGAAGGGTGACAATGGTAATTTCATCATCGACTTCGAAATCATCTAAAGCTGACTTTGGTTCACTAAGATAATTTTCTAAATTAAATACAGACAAGTGTTTCACCTCTCCTTTTCTAACTAATTCGTACATATTTCTTTATATTTGTATACATACATTTTAACTTATTTTATTAACTATAGTCAATAAAATAAAATGAACTCATAAAAAATAGAGGGAGTTTTCCCTCTATGCATTTTCTTTCTTATTTCTTTTTGTCTGATTCTCTGTGAGTTTTTTCAATAGAATTTCATGTTCTTTTTCTTCAATAAAAGTAACGATAAAACATTCATCAAACAACTCGCTAATATTTTTAACTTCAGAACGATAACGAGTGCCTTGAACGGTAGCTAATCGGTAGTAGTATTTGTTTTTCTGGTCTATATACATCTGGAAGAAGTGGTCATGATTTTTCTGATAGAAGTGACAAACATAAATGAGTAGTTCTTCTAAATGAGAGATGTATTTTTCTTCTTCTGTATTCTCGAATTCGTAAAAATCATATTTTGTTCTTCTCGCCATAATCTCAAATGGCATAGAGTCTTTTATATAAAAAGAAGTGTATTTCAATTTAGATATAGATTTAACAAGAGAAGCAAGGGATAAAAATCCGATTTGTTCATATTCTGCGAATGCTCCATAGTGTTCAGTTTTCTGTAACTCTAAGAATCTATCAAAGTTATGTTGATAACAATCACTTACAAATATTAACCAATTCTCCAACGATTCAATATAGGCAGAAGGAGAGATAGTAAGTTTTTCTGCACCGTAAAATAAACTTTCAAATTCGGATTCAGATACAACAATAATGGAATCAAGAATAATAGATTTTTTTGTATTTGGTTCAATTGCACCCATTGTAAAATATACACCCGTATTGTCTCGTTTTTCTAAATCGTCACACTTCATCCAATCATGATACATAAATGTTTCTATCGCCTTTTTGTTTGTTGCTTTTGTACTTTTAAAGAAATGATATATTGCTGAGATTTGCACTTGAAATCTGTTTTTCATGCATTAAAACTCCTTTTTTAACGAAAATAACTTCATGAAATATTCTTTAGATAGAACCATAGCTGAAACAGGGATGATTCGATTATCCTTATCGACTGCTTGTACTAAATAAGTAGTCGTGTCGTTAGGATAGGGAATAGGCATTGCTGTAAGATACCAAGTGTTTTGTTTTCTATTTAACATAAATGACTCTGCTAATTCTAATAGCTCTTTTTCCTCTAAAGTATCTACAAATGTTTTAGCTAAATACAATGGTGTATGGAGAGCTTGCACTCTATCAAATTCTAATTCTGTCATTTTTGAGACTCCTTTTTATCAACGCCTTCTAAAGCACCTGTAGAAAATAGGTTGAACCACATTTTAATATTCATTCTTCTTGTTAATGCTTTTTCTACAGATACTTTATCTCTAACTAAAGCTAAAGCTTCTCCATAAAAATAGGAGCAATTATTAATTTGGTTATATCTTTTACAAGCATCTAATTTATCATCTGCTTTAATAATTTGAAAATCACTATATGAGATATCGGGGTCTCCCATCTCTCCACCTGTACGTAATGCAACTAAATAATTATTCATTTTTTCATCTCCGTTTCGTTAAATTAAAAACATTTAATATATTTTTAGCTTGTAGTTAAAACATCGAATGTCTTCATTAATTGTTCTTTAGTGAAAATAATAGATTCTAAACCACTCACACCTTCATCTGTACCATTAGAAATTAATGGTGATACTAAAAAATGAATTTCATCATTGGAATACAGAAGAGGCATGGAAGTAGCAACCCAATTGCGGTTAGAACTTAAGAATAATTTATTCTCTGAAAAACTTAATCCCTCTGCGACTTCTAACTCTTTTTTCACCTGTTCGCTTACCTTTAATTTTGTTTCCCACAGCCTAAATTCACGAAACTCTTGCTCAGTCATTTTTCCACGTCCTCAATTATTTGTTTTATAAATAAATCATAACATTTTATTTACTATAGTCAATAAAATATATTATAATTCAAATAAAATGTTGTGAAAGGGTGAATCTCAATGACATATAAAGAAGCTTGGAACGAGCAAAAGGAATGGCTTATAAATAGCATGAATTATTTAAAGGAAAGGATAGCAAACACAAATGGTAAAGAGAAAAGAGACTGCAAGCGAAATTAGATGGATTGAATGTAGCTTATCAGCACATGGTTGAATCAAATAAGATATATCAATTTGAGAGCGAATGAGAGAAAAGTAAGGATTAAGATAAGAAATCCGAAAGTAATCAATAAGTATTATTTGCCCTTTTTATATGTAAAGAAGTTACTGATTGCAGATAGAATAAGACTAAACGGCAGGGGATAGAAGGTTATGCAAATTCTTTCCTTTTGATATACGGAATACGAATGCTACAAGTTCTGTATTATACTATGACGTTAAAAAGACAGGTTCTTATACAAAGAAGAATAAAAAGGGGAGATTTAGAATGTTTTATAATATGACTCAAATTGAATTATTTCAGAAAGAGGATAACGAGTTGTCCAATGAAAGTGGTGTATCTGGAATGAAGGATTTACTTAAAAATACAAAAGTTTGGTTTCCAAAATCATTTATTAACGATAAAAGTGAATTGATTTTTGAGCCTACAAACAATATCTATTTTAGATTGGAAAATATCCAGGATGAACTGGATTTCAAATGTAAAGTATTAGCTTGGTTATCAAGACCAAGTTGTAAAGGGACAACGACATACTGGCAAAGGAAAATCCTGAGTGGTGTAAATGGATTGTTAGGAACTCATTTTTCGAAGGATGAAATGAGAAAGGTATACACTGTTTTAGGAAACGATACAAATAGAGAATTATCTATAAAGTTTATCCAATCAGATTATGACTTGGCTTTACTGAAGGAATAGACAAATAATAAATAAAAACGCAGGGAGATAAGTCTCTGCGTTTTTGTCATGATTTAGAGCTGAAAAGAAGTGTTTTGTTGAACTATGAATTCTTAATTGCATCACATAGGTAATCGTAAGCACCTTCTCGAACTTCTCCTACGACTATAGGTTTTGGGGGATTGTTAGCAATAGAATCTTTAATCATTTGTTGCATCTCTTTAATGGAAACCTTCATTGTAAATACACGCTTCTTTTTCTTCTTAACGTGCTTATTGAATTGATTTATCATATAGTCGAACAAATCATTTATATCTTCGTCCATATAACTCCAATCTCGTTGATTCTTAGGGTCTTCTTTTTGCCAGTAGGCATTAACCCATTCTGATATATTCTCCTTCTCAAAAACTTGATAAAAGCCATTGGATAATGGAACAAGTAAAAAGACATAGTTATGACCTCCACACATCAAATAATTATCAACAAAGAAGTATAGGTTTGAAATCATTTCTTCTTTTTTAGATGTGTATGTATCTGAGTAAGTTTCTTCATGATTCAACTTCATATGTTGTGAAAAGGTTGATAATTCATCTTCTATTAAAACACTACCTTTATGATGAATATCTGCTTGAGAAAATGAAATGATAGGACTTCTTTTACTCATTCTTTTTAGGTGTTTTTTATATCTGCTTTTCATAAAAAGTCTCCTTCTGTAAGTTAATATTTATTTTTGTTTTATAATAGCATTTGTTATCAATAGATGAGACAATTCCAAATCAAAGGCATCGCTTTTCATCCAATTTAAGTTGTTGTAATAACTTAATAAATCGTGTAACTCATATTTTTCACAAGTTGTTTTTACAGCTTCCCACCAACCAATCGTGCATTCAAGATGAATATATGTGTTCTCATAGGTAAGTAGAGAATCAGTGCTATTTATTTCAAAAGTAGTGTCTATATTTTTCTTGAAAGATTTCAAAAAATCTGCTGTGATTTGTTTTTGATATTTTTTAAGAATTACATTTTTAGATTTCTTTCTCATATCCTTTGTAGGGTGCATATCATCACCTCCTTGATTTTAAAAAGTAAGTAGTAATAAGGTTAAGCATAGTATATTTGCGATACTGAGTATGAAATATTTTCTTGTACGTAATGATATTGAACAAGGTGCATTCAATCCATCAGATGTTCCTGCGACTTTTAAAAAATATCCAAAAGTTAGTGAAGAGATAATAATAGAAAATAATGCAATTGATGTGATTAACAAACTATTATCCCAAACGAAAAACAGAATAGAACTAACTATGAATGACAAAATAGATGAGCAAATTATCATTTGTGAAGAAAGTAAAGAAAATCGTAACGAGTATTGCATATAAATCACCACCTTTTTACTTCAAAATAAAAAACAGGCATTTACCTGTTTAAAAATGCTCCATGAAGGATTCGAACCTTCGACCATCCGTTTAGGAAACGGATACTCTATCCTCTGAGTTAATGGAGCGTATATAAGATTGATATTTTATAAACCTATAATTCAGTCTGTGTTTTACACAGTCCCTTATTCCAAATCGGAATCTATTAGGGTCCCTGTAACAGGGCTGAAAGAAACTTAAATATCACAAAAGGAGGAAGTTGTACTTACCAAACATTGCTTCTCTTATACTTTCCTTCTGAAGTTTTTCATTTGCTTTTATCATGTGATTGGGTAAGTCCAATCAATTCACATGACTACTGTAAAAAGGGAATACGCCCCGTACAGGACTCGAACCTGTAGCCTACGCATTAGAAGTGCGTTGCTCTATCCTATTGAGCTAACGGGGCAAAATGTAAAATAAGGAGCAGAAGGGATTCGAACCCTCGTATGATGTAAACATCACCTATCTGATTAGCAATCAGACCTCTTTACCAGTTTGAGTACCGCTCCATAATAGAAACTCCCTCGACAGGATTCGAACCTGCAACCTATTGGTTAACAGCCAACCGCTCTACCGTTGAGCTACGAGAGAATAATGCTAAAAGGTATAAATGTATTAATCAATTTTCTCGACAATCCAACCTACTAATGCTAAAGCCCATAATGCATGTGCTGTTTGTAGTAAATATGCAGTTGTAGCAACAGCGATACATCCTACTGAGCCAATTAAAGCCTTTGCCCAATAACGACCATTATTGTTTTTCTTTAAATCCATAAGTAATCACCGACTTTATAAAAATGAATTGGAGCGGATTAACGGAATCGAACCGTTCCTTCTATCGGCATATATGTACACTCGTCCAATAGCTGTTCTGCCTTATACTATTCCGCATAGGAAAGCTTTATCTATATAGATAAAGCGAATTATTTAGCGTGAGCATATTTGAAGTATACATTTAATACTTCGGAATGCTTGTGTAACTCTAATTTACGAAGGTCTTGTGGATGTCGATTAATGCCTTTTTCTTTTAAGGCTTTAATGCATTGACCCTTTGTAGTTGGATACGTTGCTTCCATGGTAAACACCACCTTATAGTTAAATAAAATCTAAAATGCGAATTTTTCTAAATCTGTAAATCAACAGCCCCAAACTGTTGAAGTCATGAACCCAATCAATAACTGAATCCAAAAGTAATTTCCCATGAATAAACAAAAGCGATTATTTCTACAAAAAATAGTGGGAATCGCCCAAAACCTCAAAGTGGTTTGAGTTGGAATCGAGCCAACCTCCTCAGTGCTTCAAACTGATGCTAATCCATCTCAGCTATCAAACCATATAAAATGCTGAAGGGAGGAATCGAGCCTCCTACAAATTTGCATGTTTTTTATAACAATGGCAAAGATGTAATCCAATCAACAGCAATTGTTGTGACTGTTGGTGGGGTGGTAATCCCACATCTCTTAGCAATTAAGCTTTTTTTAAGACTCGAACTGTTCAAAACATATTCAAGCGTGTAGCTACCTGTTCTACCTCAACAGTCTTAGATTTCTTATAAAACTCCCAACTTAGAAATCTTTCGTTATAAGAAGAAGTTCTACCTACTCAAGAGAGCTTCTTCAGTATGCTATTATAACTACAAGTTTTTCCTACTGATAGCGGTAGGTTAGCAACGTGGTATCAGTAGTATTGAAGAAAGTTCAAGCTTTGAAACTAATTAAATAGATGATTTTTCAGGTTCTTGCCATGACTCGAAAGACGTTAATAATGAACGTGTATTTTCCACAACAAAATCAAAATCTTCTTCAGTTAAAATATTTTTTAATTCTTCAATAGAATTTGCTAATATTACAACTTTCACGTTTGATGAACGACCAAAAGCTAAAAAGTTCTTGGTAACCGACAAAACCAATTCTTTATTCAGTTCTTTTACAGGAACAATGAAAACTGATTCATCTTCTTTAAATCCAAACGTGTTACTTGCAACAACATGAGGTGTCATAAAAACAACTCCTTCATCATTATTAATTACAAAAGTAAAATTCACTTATTAAAAACGGTAAGTAGAAGTCTTGAACTTCTCCAAAAGGATAAATAGACACGCAAGCGTTGGTCTTATTTATAATTCCTTCTTGCACTCCATACGTACACAAACCGATAATAAAATTGGTGACGCATAGGGGATTCGAACCCCTGAATGCACGATAGAAAGTCGAGTGTGTTAGCCAGTTTCACCAATGCGTCATATGGCTAAAAGGTTCATTTGGTTTTTTAATCGAACACCTTTTGAAGATAAAACTCTCACTGGAATATTTGGATTAGGGCATTATCCGTGCCTTCCGATAGAAAGAAACTCTTTAAGTTCTAATGCCAACTGTAGGAATCGAACCCACGACCTATTGATTACAAGTCAATCGCTCTACCTGTTGAGCTAAGTTGGCGAATAAAGTGCCATCGAAGATTCGAACTCCGACCTCACGACTGTTTTATGCTCAAAGAGTCATATACAGAATTACGTGGCTCTACCAATTAAGCTAATGGCACATATGGGGGCAGGAGAGGGATTTGAACCCCCGAACTCCGAAGAGAACGGATTTACAGTCCGTTGCGTTTAACCACTTTGCTATCCTGCCATAAATTAAACATCAATTTATAATGTTTTATTAATATTAAGAAGAGGTTAGGGACATAATCCACGAATAGTATGGTTGTAACCTAAAGTGCTACTATTCTTTACCTCTTCTTAATGAATACCGACTAATGGATTCGAACCATTGACCTACGCCTTATCAAGACGGTGCTCTACCACTGAGCTAAATCGGTGTAATAAATATCATAGGAGGGTCGGCATATCCCTCATCTCTGGTGACTTAGTTATTACTAAGCGTGTAGAGAACCTTGTCTACCTCTATGAAATTTATAAGTTAACGCTAAAGAACGGTGACGGATTCGAACCGTCCATTACGGTTTTGCAGACCGCACTCCCGTACCATCAAGATTACCGTCCATGATAGGGAGAAAGAATGATTTTATCATTCAAAACTCCGAAAATGTGCAATTCGCACTGGCTCAAAAGGCCTAAGAAAAAATGCCTGGTCTCTAAACCTCTAAACTTGACCTGGTTGTGTAGAATTGCTTGTGAGAACAATTCAAGTTTTTAAAAACGGTAAGGACTCACTCACATTAAAATTGTCCTTAAAAGGAATTTCTATAGGTCACATTTACGGTAGTGAAACACCACTTTTTAGAGCTTACAAACCACTCGGACTACTTGGTCTCTAACTTCAGCTCTGGAGGACTCCGTGGTAGACTTGCCAAGTGCCATAAACAAGTCATTTTCGTCTAACCTATCCTCAGTTGCTCCCCTTCTTTGCACCCCAAGATAGGCACATTAATCAATTTAAGAGGCAGGGAGTGGTGTTTAATTTTGTAAGAACATATCCTTTCGAACAAAAGGCGCCCATATATTAATACGTAACCCTTTGCTAACTGGTCTGCAATATTTGCTGATTTGGATACTTCTTATAAAGCGACCAACGGGATTCGAACCCGTGACAACAGATTGGAAGTCTGTTATGTTACCACTACACTATGACCGCATGTGGTTACTGAGGTGAGTATCGAACTCACTCCCGTCAAAGTTAATAACTTTTAAGGTCCCATATGCTCAGTAATATTAAGTTTAAAAAGCCGAATGTAGGAATCGAACCTACGTCCAATAGTCATGTTAATGAGTACTCCTAATCGCTTTACCACTAAGCTAAATCGGCATGATAAGAAGGTGGTAGGGAATTGACCCTACGGTATCTGCTTTACACGCAGTCTCCAATTTCCAGTTCACCTTATAAGCTTCCATTTATTTAACGTGTTAGGATTCACCGCATTTCGCTAAGATGTTTTCACCTTAGACCGTCTGCTTGACTAAATAGATAACCTACTAAATCATGAAAATAATTGAGAGTCATCTGATGCCATTTGTTATGGCTCTAAAACTAAGCGAGAATAACGGGATTTGAACCCGTGCTACCTGGTAGACAGCCAGGCGTGTTTACCGCTACACTATATTCCCATATAAGCTCCCTATTTGACGTGTTAGGGTTCACGGGTACATACCAGTTCATTTTTTCTAAGATGTTTCACCTTAGACCGCCTGATTACTCAGCGTAGACTTTATCCTAAAAAGGAAACACGTCCAAGTGGAACATCGCATACAGGATTCGAACCTGCGAATGCTCGGTAGAAAGCCGAGTGTGTTAGCCAATTTCACCAATGCGACATGGTTACAAGGTTTTTTTTCGTTTTTTTAGGTCGGACACCCAAGCAACATAAAACTTTCTATAATTAGTGACACTTACAAGTTATTACACTTCATATGTGCTTAATTAGAAAGAAACGTATTAAGTCCTAAACGAGGATAACGGGATTTGAACCCGTGCTACTTGGTAGACAGCCAAGCGTGTTAAACCGCTACACTATATCCCCATGAATGGTAGGGTATAGGGGACTTGAACCCCTGAATCTCCGATAGAAAGTCGGATGTGTTAACCATCTTCACCAATACCCCATAAGCAGTGAGGGAGCTACCCTCACACCCTAATATCGCACAAAAGATAGCGAGTCCTTTGCCGTATTGTGGCGAGACTTAGGAATCTAACCCAAGTTCGATTGCATGAACCGAAAAAACAATCCTCGCATGTTATAAAGCGGAAGGAGAGGGACTTGAACCCCCACAACGCTCCTCACGTCCACGCCTGTTTTCAAGACAGGTCTCTTACCAATTAGAGTATCCTTCCATAATATTCCGAGCAGAAGAGTTTGAATCTACGAATGCTCACTTCTTAAGAGAGTGGTGAATCAAGCTCTTGTCTACTCAGATAAATAATAGCTTCTGGAGAAGGCTTCGAACCTCCAATGTCAATACTGACGCCTGTGTCAAAGACAGGTGACTTTACCAATTTGTCCATCCAGAAATAATATGGCGGTGCATACGGGACTTGAACCCGTGACCTCTTGCGTGACAGGCAAGCGAGCACTCCAACTGCTCCAATGCACCATTTGGTTGAACTACCTGGTCTCGAACCAGGGATGCAGAGTCCAAAGCTCTGGGCCTTACCAACTTGGCTATAGTTCAATAATAAGGAGAGTGAGTTGAGATTTATACCGGGCTATCAACTCCACCCCAAGTTTTTTTCTGACTCTGTTAACAAAGGTATCTCTCCGTTCTTTGTTAATGGTCAAATTGTCAAAGGTGGTAATGATGGGATTTGAACCCATCATTACCATATATGGCTCACCAGGTAGGACTTGAACCTACGACCTTTCGCTTAACAGGCGACTGCTCTAACCAACTGAGCTACAGGTGAATAATAAGATGGTTCAGGGTGGACTCGAACCACCGACCTAACGCCTATGAAACGCTCTCTCTACCAACTGAGATACTGAACCACAATAGAGAAAGTGTAAGTTTCTCTATTAAAAAGGAGAGACAGAACAAGTTTAGTTTACACACTACTAATCGCAGGTAAATAGCATGTAGATATCGTTCTGAATCTTTAACAACTTATATTATTATATTAACATTTTTATTAACTATAGTCAATAAAAAACATTAAAAAGTTTGTTCTACTAATCTTTATTGTTAGAAAGTGGACCTGATAGGATTTGAACCTACGACTGTCATCTTGCAAGGATGGTGTTCTCCCAATTGAACTACAGACCCATAATGTAGAAACATATACTCGTCACAGTTTACGTCTTTTGCTATCGGGTTTTGAGGTTTTCCCTTAACCTTCGTTCATCGTGTGACACCATGAGACACGACTTATGGCGATAGCGACCATATTTAGAGGCAGTCATCAATATAAGGATACAAGTCCTTAACAATGCAGTTTGTTATCGGGATAACCCGCCCTCAATAATTGGATGATACTTTTCGGAAGATAGGACTCGAACCTACAACCCTGCCTACCTCGTTTCCTTCATGGGTCTTTCACCAAACGGTTGGCTCCTCTACCAATTGAGATACTTCCGCATAAAAGGGTGAATGACAGGATTTGAACCTGCAAGGGATTTCTCCCACCTAATCCACAGTTAGGCGTGTCTACCAATTCCACCACAAACACCATAAATAATTGAGACTAAATGTACTCACACAGACTGCCCCACGCTATAGAAAAATATAATTCTTCTAATTTCAGGATTCGAACCCCGCATCCATGGACTAAATTATTGCAAGTAGAACCAACTCTTTTAGGTAAAACCTTTTCTCTCGAATCGAACGAGCACTCACGCATTAGCCTGTGTCAATACACTTAATTTTTTTAGGACGCTTGGATGGAATCGAACTACCGACTTATCTACACAATTGGGTGTAGCTTCTACCACTGAAGTTACAAGCGTCATGAATATCAGGATAGCAGGACTCGAACCTACATGAACCACATCCCAAATGTGGTGGGTGACCAAATTACCCTATATCCTGTTAATAAAAAGGGCTATATCGGAATCGAACCGATGTTTCCTGCTTGGAAGGCAGGGGTGATAACCGCTACACTAATAGCCCGTAATGTAAATAAATAATATTCTTTTTGATAGGAATATATTCAATAATGATTGTTCTACCAGTTTTCAATAAATTTGTTTAAGATTGCATGATTCTTTTAAATACTTCAATTTTAGTTAAGAGTAAATGCAACTCTTTTTTTCTAAAAAATCTTCTGTGCCCATTGTATTCTTTACCTTTATAAAGATATGACATCTTCATAAAGTCGTCCTCTGTTTTTTGAAGTAAATCATATAGACTATGAATATTATTCTGTTTGAGAAGGCGATTTGTACATGCTTGCAATTCGAGCTCTTCAATAGGATATTTTTTAAAAGATTCTTCAATAAAATTCATATTAAACTCCTTAAATTATATATAGAAAGAAAAGCGACTAACGGGAGTTGAACCCGTACTAACAAGTTGGCAACCTGTCGTGCTACATTAAACACTATAATCGCATATTGGAAGGGCGTATGGGATTCGAACCCACGAATAATTGATAGAAAGTCAATTGGCTTAAACCACTTGCCTAACGCCCCATAATAGATGTACTCACACAGACTGCTCCTTAAGCGTAAAAGGTAATTGCGTATATTACCTTTCCAGGAATCGAACCTGTAGTCTATGGGATGCGATAATGGTAACCATTTATAGAATTCTCGCCAGAATTCTTTTCGACTCGAACGAACATTATGCAGAGCCTGTGTCAATACACCTAATTTAATTAATGATACGGATAGTAGGAGTCGAACCTACACGCCACGCATGGCAACTGCTCCTAAGGCAATCGTGTCTACCAGTTCCACCATACCCGCATGTTTAAACCCGATATTTTAGCCGTATATCGGAAACGCAATTCTCTAAATCAATGTTTAATATGTACATTGAGAAACATTGAAGTGCGGATAGCAGGACTTGAACCTGCACGTCACAAGGACATCGGATTTTAAGTCCGATATGTCTGCCAATTCCATCATATCCACAAGATAATTTGGTTCGCCCGATAGGATTTGAACCTATGACCTCTCGATTAAAAGTCGATTGCTCTACCAACTGAGCTACGAGCGAATAATAGTTATAATATTATGTTCGGAATAAACCCACTCACCGAACTATGTCTGCTCCTCGTCATATATATCCATACAGACTTTCCTAATCGCTTGGTTGAGCCAATCACAGCTCTTTCATGTGTGTGAAATCATACTACTGCACTCTGTCGTGCGGAGGCGTAAAGCCTAAAGTAATAGCAGGGGAGGTGTGTGGAATTGAACCACATTTAAATTAAAACCGTTCACCTCCATAATATTGGCGAGGGCAATAGGAATCGAACCTATATTCCTGGTTTTGGAGACCAGTGTCCTACCTAATTAAACGATACCCCCATAACATTTATAAACTAATATATATAATAGATAAGTTTATTTTTTTTATAACAACTTTTTTAAAAAAACTTGTCGAACCTATGATTTTTTTGTTCTATAAGCTGAATTAGTCAAAACAACTTATAGAACAATTAGGAGTTAAACAATTATGTTACAGTCATCACACTGCTGAATTTAATCCCCTCCAATTAAATTCTTATTGTAAGTTCAGGGGAATGGTATTCCTATCATTACTCCCAACTACAATACTTGTCACAACGACTAAGCATCAAGAATTCTCACAACAGTAATCCCACTTACATAGAGAATAGGACTCTCTATGTATAGCACTTACCTAAAATATAAATATTAGTTGTACAAAAGTTACTTAATGGAGCCTACAGGTTTCGAACCTGTGACCGTTCGGTTATGAGCCGAATGCTCTACCAACTGAGCTAAGGCTCCGTGATATGAATAAAGGAGGAACTTCCTCCTTTATAAACAAGAGAAATACAACTAATAATAGAAAATCGTTTTTTTTAAAAGGTATTAATTACCTTACACTTATAATAACATTTATATTTACTATAGTCAATAAAAAATAAAAGAAAAAGTGTCGAACCTAAGAAACATTATATATAAAGATATTTTCTTCTAATATATAGGAAGAAAACCTATAAGGAGATGATACCTTTGTTACAAGAACTGAATGAATTATTAAATGGGAGTGTAATTCAAATAGAAGAGTGTAAAAAAATATTAAATAAAATAGAGGAAACACCTTTTTGCATTATGACAGAATTATTTAATGGAGATGAAAGTCTATTACCGTATTTATTATTACCATATGGTGAGGATGCGTTATTGTCTTTTCAAAACATGTTATATGAATATCTTATCCCTGAATTAGAAAAATTCATTGCTTTAGAAAAAGTAGAATTAAGTTATGATGCCAACATTTATCCTTCACCTATTATTGTTTCAATAGATGGGATAGAAATGGGCTATATCAGTATTCAAGAACGAAAAATACATTGTATTGAAAATGAGCAAGAAACCATTATTCAAATACAAATTAATGAGGCGTATTTAAAGTTAGAGCAATTAAGGGAAAGTAGAAAAGAAATAGACCTATACAAGCAGAATCCGTTAGCAATTGGTGGAGGAAATCCATTGAAATTAGCAAAAATAGCATTACAAAAAAAGAAATACATAAAGAATTTAGATAAAGATTTGTTAAATATAGATAATGAAGCTTTTGAAATAACAAAACAAATACAAACATTAGAAAACAAATTACAAGCTATTCAAGATGATTTTATTGAACATGGATACTTTCTTGAACGGATTGTACGTAAGATTAAAAACAAATTTAATTACAAAGTCGAAAAAGAAGAAAACTTGTAATGTTAATAATAAACAGGGGATGAAGGTATATCTTCTGTTTTTTTTGTAAATGATTATTTTTTTATTAAATTTATTAGAATAAAAAAGTCATGTATATAGGTTTATGTTTCGGAGGGGTTTTGTGTATGTTGAAAGTCTCTAAAACAAGTGTTAATATATTGACTATAGTAAATATAAAAAGAGGTGTTTGATTTGGAAAAAGAGAATCGTGAAGAAAAACAAAATTATGGATTGATTTTTTGGGAGTATTTCAAATACATGGCGGTTGCGGTAATTATCGCTATTGTTATTACTTGTTTTGTTGCTCCTGCCAAAGTTGTAGGTCATTCCATGGATAATACATTAGCAGATGGAGATTATTTGTTTGTTAATAAAACAGCATATAAAGTAGGAGAGCCACATTACAATGACATTGTTGTGTTGAAAGCTCCAAAATTGAATGGTCGCATTTTGATTAAACGGGTAATTGGTTTGCCAGGTGATGAAATTGAAATTAAAGACAATCATGTATATCGGAATGGAAAAGAGTTAAAAGAATCATATATCAAAGAAGATATGAAAAATAATGCAGATGCAAAAATAAAAGTAGCTAAAGAAAATGTATTTGTGATGGGGGATAACCGAAATAATAGTATGGATTCTCGTAGTCCTTTTGTAGGAACAGTTTCTATTAAAGAAGATGTAATTGGAAAGGTATTTGTTAGACTGTTACCTTTTGGGGATATTAAATCGTTCTAAACAATATAAAATTATGTTTCTCGTTTTATTTGAATATGATAAGTCATTAGAATAAAAGGGGGAATGCCTACATGAATAAATATAACGTATTTGGAATGGAATTAATTAGCTATAAAACAGAGATTTTAAAAGATTATCCTGACATCGTAAAACGTTCGTTACATGATACATTTGATAAATTGTTAGAACATAATGCAATTGATGAAGATATTCATTTTTCATTAAAAGATGATGGGATGGATACTGATAGATTTAAGAGTTTTATTTTAACAAAAATAAAATGTATTAAATCAAATGAAGAATTATTAGTAGAATATGAAGTGATTAGAGAAAGATTAGAATCTCACATTCAAGAACTTATTCAGTCACAAGAATTAGAGACGGAAAGTTTTGTTGAAAAAGAAAATATTTCTATTATCAAGAAGTTTGTGATTGATACAGAATTTGCACAAGAGTATTTTGGTATAGAGGAAAAAGATTTGGAAAAATCAATGAAACCAAAAGGGTTTGTGGAGAAATTTGCAGTATTACGTTTACCAAAAATTTTAAAGGATTTTGTCCAAATAGATGGAGTTCAATCAGAATACTTTAACTATGAAGCAATTAATTCTTTCTTGGTATATCGTGAAGAAGAAACAACTAACTACTGCATTGACTTATGCCTATCAATTCCTATTGATATTGCAGAAGATGAAACAAAAACGGTAGCTATTATGGAGGATGTTTCAAATGTCGTAAGTAAAGCGGAAGAGTATTTCGGTGAAAGGTTAACAATTTAAGTTAGTGACTCCCTTTGAAAGGGAGTTTTTTATTGACTAAAGTAAATAAAATAATTAGTATATTACATATATAGTAAATGCGGGGGGTGTTAAGATGCAATATATAATTGCGGTAGGTGTTTGTTTTTTCTGCTCTCTTCCTTTTGTTTTCTCAAAAAGTAAAAAGAGTCGTATGTTTAGTATCATTCTTTTAGTGATTGGTGCTTTAAGTGCCATCGTAATAGGTACGTCTACGTGTGAATCCTATTATAGAGATTTTAAAGTGGTAGGAAACTATTATATAACGAATTATTCTTTTGATGATAAGAATGATTCTTATACGATTGAAGCATTAGATGAAAACGGAAAAGAAATCAAAAAACGTGTTATCAAAAAGGTAGATGCAAACATTATGAATAATGGTGTTCAAGATACATTAGTAGAAAAAGAAATTGATAAAACTTTTGAAATTAAACTATTCAATACGTATACGATATTTACTACTACAAAGAAAGAACCATATGTACCTGACTTAATTTTTGCGAATCAGCCTGAAATGTAAAAAAGCACCTAATAAGGTGCTATTTTTATTTACTATATTAAATAAAATATTATAGTATAGACACATAAATAAAAGGTGGTGTTGGTATGAAAATCTTAATACCTATGTTCACAGCCATTGCTCTTACTACAGGAGCGGTAGGTGATGTTTCAATTGCGAACGTAAACAAAACAGAGAGTTATTATAACGAAAGAAAAGTAGTAGATATAGATTTTGATAAAGAACGAATTGAAAATAAGATGAATAAAAAAACATATGATTCTTCGAATCAAAATGAGGTGTACGTACCTGGAAGTAAAAACAAAGGAATTCAATTGAATTCTGGAAAAGTTACAATTCCGTCTTCGGATTTAAAAATAGACAAAGAAGAAACAATCACAGTATCTCTTTGGATGAAATGGGATGGAAATGATAATGATTTTATACCATTTGCTTTTGGGGAATATACACTATGGTTTCACAATGGAAACTTTGGTTTCAATACAGGTAAAAATGATATTTATGGTATGGAGAAAGGCTTGAAAGCAGGACAAATGACGCATGTGTTAGCTGAATTTCACAAGAATGATGTTATGAAAAACAAGCTATTCATTAATGGAAAAAAACAAGAACTTTCACAATTGGAAGGAAGTCCTGATAATAAAAAAGCTACATTTGATGACTCGCTTCAAATAGGTGGATGGAAATATGATAACTATCACGATATGGATGAGGGTATCATACTTGATGAATTTAATGTTTTAAAAGATTCAATACAAGACGGAGAAGAGAAAGATTTATATCTTTTATCTAAAGTTCCAGAATTAAATGTGTATCAAAATGAATTATATGCGAAATCAGAATGGGCAATTGATATTTTAGATAGTGACTTACTGTATCAAACGGATTTTGAAACGAATGATTTTATACCGAATTTTAAATGGGGATATGATGAGTTTTATGGTGATGGAGGTCAGTCTATTACAACAGAGGATAAATTCTCTGGCAAGCAATCTATTAGAACAGAAGATACGTTTAAAAATGGGAACTGGATTCAATGGCCGAATAGAAATAGAGAGCGTTCTATAAATGTATGGGAGAGGTTTAAATTTAAGAATGGAATACCATTAAGTGTTACTTACTATGCAAAGAATAATGGTGGAACTAAGTCGTTAATTATGGCAAATGGAGATGGTGGATGGGCAGAAAGTTTTTATGACCACGATTTACCACCAGTAAAGTTAACGAAACCTATGAAAAGGGGAGCTAAAGTTGCACATATTGACAATCCAGATGCTTTCAAAGTAGGAAAGCATGGATATACACTTGACCAAGATGAATTAAAAATTGGTGCGGTGATGCAAGTGGAAAGTGTAGATACAGAAAATAAGACGGTTACATTTCGTAATTCTGATGGTGTAGATAGAGATGTAGAAGAAGGAACGCCATTTCATTTTCGCCAATGGAGAGGAGCTTGGTCGTTCCCTGCTCGTAATGTAGCAAACGAGGAAGGGTGGAAAAAAGTAAGTGTTAACACCTATGTTACTGATTATAAAGATTATGATGTGAGTAAACGAGGAGGTTCCTATTACATGGCTTCCTTAACTGACAAGGTTGTGTATTTAGATAATGTAAAGTTTGGATATGCAACGGAAGTAGAATTATATCGTGATGGTAAAAAGGTATACAAAGGTTTAATGTCTGACTTTGCAGATAGAGAAGCAATTGATAAAGAAAAACCAGACATGGTTAGGAAGATAACTTTTAATGGAAATAAAGATGATTTATCTATTTCCTTTGATAAACCAAAGGATGTAGGCACGAAATATACGTACAACATTAAAGGATTATCAAAAAATGGAGAAACACCATTATCAAAAAATAAGGAAGTAGAGGTTACGGCGGGAATTAAAGGTTACAGTTATTTGATTGATAAGAATCCAACTACTATACCATCTAATAATGTGAATTTAGCAGGAGAATCATTAAAAACTTCATTAAGAGAGAGTGGACAGTATTATTTACACATAAAGACAGTTGATAATCAAGGAAATGCAAGTGATACAAAACATATTCCGATTGAGATTCCTACATTAGAGGCAAAGGCAAATCATAAAGATAATTTAATTGAGTTAAAGTGGAGTGGTGGTAAAACTGAGCCTTATACGTATAAAGTGTTTAAAAAGAAAGAAGGAGAAAAACAATTTCAAAGTGTGTCAGCAACGGATTATAAGAAAAAAGTAAAAGTTTTAAACTTGTATCCATATACCGCTTCTCTTATGAAAGACATTACTTTTCAAAACTGGAAAGGAGAGAATATCACTCTTCCTCAATCAGCATTGCTTAAGAAATGGATGGAAGAACCGAATATTGAGGATGCAAAAGGATATGGAAAGGGATTAATAGATGTTGATGCAGTAGAATTAAATCAGTTTAATAAAAACCCTAATGAATACCTAAAAAGCCCAGATGGTTCTTGGCGATATGATGTAGTTTATGCAGGGGCTTGGGATACAAATAGGCAACAAGATTTAAGCATTCAAGGAGAGCAAGTCATAGAGGATTTTATTAATTCTGGAAGAGGGTTCTTAGCAGGGCATGATACAATTACGCAATATCACAACTTAAAAAACTTTGTGAAATTGAGTGATTTCCTTAGAATAAAAACGTATCCGTTTAATGGAAATGTCTATGAAGCGAGAGCTTCAGCGATTCAAATGCCTTGGATTGGTAGTCAGAACATTGAGGTTAAGAAAAAAGGGTTGTTAACAAATTTCCCTTGGGCGATAGGTGATATAGGCTCTAAGTTATCTGTTCCAATTTCGCATACGAATTCACAAGTATCTTTAGGGGATGTGTGGATGAATTATTCAGATTGGAAATCGCCATTTGTGGACAAGGACGTTGGAGTGGGACCAGAGGTTTCAGACCCCGAAACAGGATTAGGAACAAATAATTTCTATCTGACCACATGGAGTAATACAGCGATGATTCAAACTGGTCATTCTAATGGAAAAGCAACACCAGACGAACAAAAGGTATTAGCGAATACCTTGTTCTACTTAGCTCAATTGACTTCAGATACAAAGTTAGCTGATAGAAGTGGTCAAGATGTAGACGCACCTACAAAGCCTAATATTAATAAGGCTTTGTTGAATGAAAATGGTACAGTAGATGTTTCTTATAATGAGTCTGTTGATAAAGGGACTTCCTATGAGTATTATGTTGAATCAAAAGGTAGTGACACACAAAGTGTTGTAAAGTCTAACATTGCAAAAGCTGAAGTAAAAACAGGTCTAAAAGGATATTCTATTGCTATTGATGAAAACCCATATACTATACCTGATGAAAAAACGGAAACAATAACTGCTTCTTATCAGTTAACTGTTCCTAATACCAAAGATTTCTATATCCATGTAGCAAGTGTGGATAATGCAGGTAACATCTCGGAAGTATCTCACTATCACTATCAAGATAAATTTTCTCCTGAATTAACAATTACTGCAAGTACGAAGGATTGGACGAACAAAAC
>NZ_JAKUFQ010000061.1:0-32121 GCF_022663475.1 Bacillus cereus group sp. BfR-BA-01382 | reverse complement strand
CAAGGAATCCAAGGCCCAACAGGGGCTACAGGAGCAACAGGTTCCCAAGGACCAACTGGAAATACAGGCCCAACAGGTTCACAAGGAATACAAGGTCCAACTGGTCCAACAGGAGCTGGAGCAACCGGAGCAACAGGAGCGACCGGGGCGACTGGAGTCAGTACAACTGCAACATATGCATTTGCGAATAATACATCAGGAAGTATTATTTCTGTTTTGTTAGGTGGCACGAATATTCCGTTACCAAACAATCAAAATATTGGACCAGGAATAACCGTTAGTGGTGGAAATACTGTATTTACAGTTGCGAATGCAGGAAACTATTATATAGCCTATACAATTAATTTAACGGCAGGATTACTTGTAAGTTCCCGTATAACTGTAAATGGCAGTCCGCTTGCGGGAACGATAAACTCTCCGGCAGTGGCTGCAGGTTCATTTAGTGCAACAATAATCGCTAACTTGCCTGCTGGAGCTGCAGTTAGTTTACAATTATTTGGAGTAATTGCGTTGGCTACATTATCTACGGCAACGCCAGGGGCTACTCTAACGATTATTAGATTAAGTTAATAAGCAGAAAACCTTGAAACTTTTATGTTTCAAGGTTTTTTTATCCTTGTATCTGGAAGTAAACCTCATTAACCAGGGGGAGTGGATACCCTCTAATTATTTAAAGTTTCACTTTATTCACTTGGGCAAAAACATCGCAGTCCGAAAATATATTATAATAGAATGAAAAGAAAGAAATTTGGCAGAAAGGGAGGGTGGCGATGCAGGAGATGGTTAAAGATTTTTTTGGACGCCCACTTCAAGATTTACGTATATCTGTCATTGATCGTTGCAATTTTAGATGTACATATTGTATGCCGGCGGAAATATTTGGGCCAGATTATGCTTTTTTGAAAGATGAGTTTTTACTAACTTTTGATGAAATTGAGCGTTTGGCAAAATTATTTGTTAACATCGGTGTACGAAAAATTAGAATTACTGGCGGTGAGCCACTGCTTCGTAAAGATTTAACAAAACTGATTGCACGTCTCGTGAAAATTGATGGGCTAATAGATATAGGGTTAACGACAAATGCTATCCATTTAACGAAACAAGCGAAGGCATTAAAAGAAGCTGGATTACATAGAGTGAATGTTAGTTTAGATGCGATAGATGACGACATATTTAGGAATATTAATGGTCGAAATATTAATACGAAACCGGTGATTAAGGGAATTATAGCAGCTAAAGAGGCGGGGCTGGAAGTAAAGGTAAATATGGTTGTGAAAAAAGGGATGAACGATCAACAAGTACTTCCGATGGCTGCGTATTTTAAAGAGCAAGGAATCACGCTTAGGTTTATTGAGTTTATGGATGTTGGTAGTACAAATGGGTGGAATTTTGATCAAGTGGTTACAAAACGAGAATTGATTGAGATGATTCATAAGGTGTATCCGCTTGAGCCAGCTGAAGTCCATTACTTTGGTGAAGTTGCGAAGCGATATCGGTACGTTGGAACAAATGTTGAAGTTGGTTTTATTACATCTGTTTCTGAGTCATTTTGTGCCTCTTGTACGAGGGCAAGAATTTCGGCAGATGGAAAGTTTTATACGTGCTTATTTGCGACAGAGGGTTTGAATGTAAGAGAACTTCTTAGAGGAAATCTTTCGGATGAGGAGTTATTAAGTGTTATACAAGATGTATGGATGAATAGAAAAGATAGGTATTCGGATGAACGGACAGAAGAAAGTGCAAAAAATCGTCCGAAAATCGAAATGTCTTATATAGGAGGATAAGAAAGGGGGCTATCGCATGCAGGAGCGATATTCAAGACAAATATTATTTTCTGGTGTTAGAGAAGAAGGACAGAGAAAAATAAGAGAGAAGCATGTGCTTATTATTGGTGCTGGTGCTCTCGGTGCGGCAAATGCAGAAGCGATTGTTAGAGCAGGTGTTGGAAAAGTAACGATTGCTGATCGTGATTATGTAGAATGGAGTAATTTACAAAGACAACAACTATATACGGAAGAAGATGCAAAGCAGTATAAACCGAAGGCGATAGCGGCTGCAGAACATTTACAAGCGATTAATTCTGAGGTGGAAATAAATCCAGTTGTGACGGATGTAACGGTGCAAGAAATGGAAGAGCTAGTGCGTGATGTAGATTTAATATTAGATGCGACAGATAATTTTGAAACGCGTCTTCTTATTAATGATATTTCACAAAAGTATAATATTCCGTGGATATATGGTGGGTGTGTCGGAAGTTACGGAGTAACGTATACAATTTTACCAGGGAAAACACCGTGTTTTCGCTGTTTAATGGAGCATCCGGCGAGCGGAGCAACATGTGACACAGCTGGTATTATACAACCGGCAGTACAATTAGTAGTTGCGCATCAAATTACGGAAGCGCTGAAAATATTAGTAGAAGACTTTGGGGCGCTTCGTGAAACGATGTTATCATTTGATCTTTGGAATAATCAACAGATGGCATTTAAAGTGAATAGGCAGAAAAAAGATACTTGTTTATCTTGCGGAAGGTTACGTACATATCCGAGTTTAACATTTGAAGCACAAACAAAAACAGAAGTGTTATGTGGGCGAAATACAGTACAAATTCGCCCGGGTGTGCGGAAGAATTTTAATTTAGAAGAAATTAAAAAGCGCTTACAAAGAAGTGTAGAGATAAAGGCGACACCTTATCTATTATCATTTCCGGTAGAAGAATATCGTTTTGTTTTATTTACAGATGGCAGGGCGTTCATTCATGGGACGAATGATATGAATGTAGCGAAAAGTTTATATGCAAGATATATAGGTTGAACCTAAAGGAAATCCTTTAGGTTCAACGGAGAGAGGATTATGAATTTCTCGTATAATCTCCACTTTTTCCACCTGTTTTTTCAAGTAAGTATGTTTCGCCGATAATCATACCTTTATCGACAGCTTTACACATATCATACACAGTAAGAGCGGTAGCGGAAGCAGCTGTTAAAGCTTCCATTTCAACACCGGTGCTACCTTCTGTTTTAACTTTTACTTCAATGAGTAAACGATATTGTTCTTCTGATTGTTT
This sequence comes from Bacillus cereus group sp. BfR-BA-01382, assembly GCF_022663475.1. Taxonomy (NCBI): domain Bacteria; kingdom Bacillati; phylum Bacillota; class Bacilli; order Caryophanales; family Bacillaceae; genus Bacillus; species Bacillus cereus group sp. BfR-BA-01382. The sequence continues at coordinate 29,054 of NZ_JAKUFQ010000061.1, read as the reverse complement.
CCAATCAAAAGAAACGTCAACACCTTTTAATAATAAAGGATGGCACATTGGGATAATATCAGAAGTTCGTTTCGCAGCCATAATGCCTGCGATTTGCGCAACTGCTAATACGTCACCTTTCCCAATTTCATTGTGAGAGATTTTATCGTAAATTTCTTTCGTAACGACAATGCTAGAGCACGCAATTGCTATTCGAACGGTTGCTTTTTTGTCACTTATATCAACCATTTTTGCGCGTCCTTGGTCATTAAAATGTGTAAATGAAGACATGGAATTCCTCCTTGAAGTAATTTCTATTGAATACATAAAGTTTAATCGAGATAAAAAAAATTGCAAATATGAGGTGAGAAACGATGGTAGAAAAACGAATTCCAATTCAAGTTGCTGAAGCAGTAGAACGGGTAATGAAATATGCGAAGCATGGTGAAGTAGAAGAAATTTCTATTACGGAAAGTTACGGGAGAATTCTCGGGGAAGATGTTGTCTCAGATCATGAAGTTCCTCATTTTGATCGTTCCCCTTACGACGGTTTCGCCATTCGAGCAGAAGATACGAAAGGAGCAACCCAAGAGAATCCAGTTGAATTTGAAGTAATAGGAGAGATCGGGGCGGGTTCTGTTTTTTTAGAAGAAGTAGGAGCTTTTGAAGCGATTCGAATTATGACAGGAGCAGCTATTCCAGAAGATTGCAATGCAGTTGTAATGCTAGAGCTGACAGAAGGATTTGAGAAGAACGGAAAAACATATATGAAGTTAAAACGCCCTTTTAATAACGGTGACAATGTGTCGTTTAAAGGAGAAGATATAAAACAAAATCAAGTTCTCGTTAAGAAAGGTGTGGCAATTAATCCAGGAGTTGCGGCCTTACTAGCAACGTTTGGATATAGCACTGTGAAAGTTATAAAACAGCCTGTTGTCGGTATTGTAACGACAGGGAGTGAATTATTAGAAGTACATGAGCCGTTAGAACCGGGGAAAATTAGAAATAGTAACTCGTATATGATCGCAGCTCAAATTATGAAAGCTGGCGGGAAAGTTCGTTATTATGGTCAACTCGCGGATGAGTTAGATGCATGTTTTACAGCTATTCAATTAGCGATGGATGAGGTCGACATTTTAATTACAACTGGCGGTGTATCGGTAGGAGATTATGACTACTTACCAGCTATTTATGAAAGGTTACAGGCGAATGTACTCTTTAATAAAATAGCCATGAGACCTGGAAGTGTAACGACAGTAGCTGAATTTGATGGGAAGTTACTTTTCGGTTTATCAGGAAATCCGTCTGCTTGTTATGTAGGCTTTGAATTATTTGTGCAACCAATTATAAAAACGTATTTGTATGCGAAGGAACCTCACGTATATAGAGCGGATGCTATTTTACAAAAAGATTTTCCAAAGCCAAATCCATTTACTCGTTTCGTAAGAGCAAACGTAACGATTGTGGACGGGGCGTTACAAGCGATGCCGGTCGGTTTAGATAAATCGAGTGCAGTATCTTCACTTGCAGATGCGAATGCTTTTATTGTGTTACCTGGAGGAACGAGAGGATTTGAGACCGGGATGAAAGTATCTGTATTATTGTTAGAGCACTCTGAGGGATGTGATTGGCCATGGGCAAAGCCACTTCAATCTTACAAATAGTAGGATATCAAAATAGCGGAAAAACAACGCTTGTGGAGAAAATAGTGCATGCATTAGCTGAACGGGAAATGAAGGTTGCTACCATTAAACATCACGGGCACGGAGGTTTTCCAGAAGTAGCGCAAAAAGATAGCGAAAGACACCGTAAAGCTGGTGCTGTCGTAAGTAGTGTAGAAGGTGCTGGATTGCTTTCACTTTCTTCACTAAGAAAGAAATGGTCCTTGCAAGAAATTATTCGCTTATATGAGTTTTTTGAAGTGGATACAATTTTAATAGAGGGCTATAAAAAAGAGAACTACCCGAAAGTAGTGTTACTTCGTTCTGCGGAAGACGTTGAGCTTTTACATAAAGTAGAAAATATAGTAGCGATTATTACGTGGTATGATGCCCCGGCAAATATACGAGAAGAATATAAAGTATTTCATATAACAGAAGAAGAGTTGTACATAGACTGGTTTTTACAAACGGTTAGGAGTGCGAAATGACAAATACATATTATGAAGTAATTAATACAGAAATCTTGATTGAAGAGGTAACGAAGAAAGTGATTCGACGTGAATGCGGTGCTGTTACAACATTTATTGGAACCGTTAGAGAGTTTACGAAAGGGCGTCGTACATTATACTTAGAGTATGTTGCTTATAAGACGATGGCAGAAAAGATGCTAGAGAAAATTGGCCTGGAAGTGAAAGAGAAATGGCCGGATACATATGTTGCGATTACACATCGCATCGGTACGTTGCAAATTTCTGATATAGCGGTTGTTGTTGCTGTTTCAACACCACACCGTAAAGCGGCTTATGAAGCGAACGAATATATTATGGAACGCATAAAACAAATTGTTCCGATTTGGAAAAAGGAGTTTTGGGAAGATGGTGACTCATGGATTGGTGATCAATTAGAAAAAACACCATATCCGGCGGGAGAGCCTGGGAAGGAGCTATAAGTATGATTCGAGTATTGTTATTTGCGCACTTGCAAGAAGAAGCAGGGACAAGTGAATTACAAATAGAGAAAGAAAATATTACGGTTGCAGAGTTAAAAGATGTTGTTGCGAAAGAATATAATGTACCAGTTTCAGAGCCAATTATGGTTGCGATTAATGAAGAATACGCAAATGAAGATGACAGGGTCCAATCTGGTGATGTTGTTGCACTAATTCCACCAGTGAGTGGTGGTTAATATTGGATTCATTAAAACGACTTTCCTAAGTAGGGGAAGTCGTTTTTTTATGGCGTTTTTGAGAACACTAACTTATAGGATAAGGAGGACGTTATGAAAAAAATATGTGTAATTATTACAGTGATATGTTCTATCTTTTTCTCTTCTCCAAGTGATTCTTTCGCGAAAGAATCAAGGGAACAGCTTTTAGAGAGTGCTTTATTGAATAGGTACTATTCGGTTATTAGACAAGTGACAAAAGATCAATATGAATGTGATTCAGTTATAAATATAAAGCGTCTCGGCAGGAAAGATGAATTTGTTCCTAGATTTGAAGTGACGCTACAATTTCTTACTTTTCAAGGGGCGCATAATCCCCCAAATGACAAAGTTACACTTACTTTGGAGGATTATTTAGATCATATAAAGGTAAAAAATGTGGAGCGAGAAAAGAATGTTTCTAATGATGTTGTAGAAAAGATTTGTGCTCGCAAAAAAGAAAAAATGAAAGCTCATTCTAATGATTGAGAGTGGTAACTTATTCCGCTATTTTGCGGGATGATTAAAGTTTCAATTTATGACATTTTACAGAGAAAGGTAATGGGCGATGGATATATTTTTAGCAATTTTACCAGCTATATTTTGGGGAAGTATTGTGCTATTTAATGTAAAACTGGGCGGGGGACCGTATAGTCAAACGCTCGGAACAACGTTTGGAGCACTTATTTTCTCAATTGTTGTTTATATTTTTATGAAGCCAGTATTAACACCTACCGTTATTGGAGTTGGAGTTGTTTCAGGTTTATTTTGGGCGCTTGGTCAGGCGAATCAATTAAAAAGTATTGATTTAATGGGTGTTTCGAGGACGATGCCAATTTCAACAGGACTTCAATTAGTTGCGACGACTTTATTTGGCGTTATCGTATTTCATGAATGGTCCACGACAATATCGGTCGTCCTTGGGATTTTAGCGCTCGTTTGTATTATTATCGGTGTTATTTTAACATCGCTTCAAAGTGAAGAAGAAAAAAATGCAGAGCAAGCAGCAAACTTTAAAAGAGGTATCGTAATTTTATTAATTTCAACAGTCGGTTATTTAGTTTACGTTGTAGTGATTAGACTATTTAACGTAGATGGTTGGTCAGCTTTGTTGCCACAAGCAGTTGGTATGGTGTTAGGTGGGATTTTGCTTACCTTTAAACATCAGCCATTTAATAAATATGCAATCCGAAATATTATTCCAGGATTAATTTGGGCAGCTGGAAATATGTTTTTATTCATTTCGCAGCCGCGTGTTGGAGTCGCAACAAGTTTCTCGCTATCGCAAATGGGAATTATTATTTCCACGCTTGGTGGGATTCTTATATTAGGTGAAAAGAAAACGAAACGCCAATTAACGGGTATCGTTGTCGGTATCGTTTTTATTATTGCAGCCGGAATTATGTTAGGTATAGCCAAAAGTTAAAGGAGGTATAGAAATGTATAGTGATTTAGCAGGGAAAGTTGTCGTTATTACAGGATCAGCAACTGGTCTCGGAAGAGCGATGGGAGTGAGGTTTGCTAAGGAAAAAGCGAAAGTGGTTATTAATTATCGCTCACGAGAATCAGAAGCAAATGGTGTGTTAGAAGAAATTAAAAAGGTAGGCGGCGAAGCGATTGCTGTAAAAGGTGATGTAACGGTCGAATCAGATGTTGTGAATCTCATTCAATCTGCTGTGAAAGAGTTTGGTACGCTTGACGTTATGATTAATAATGCAGGGATAGAAAACGCGGTACCGTCGCATGAAATGCCGCTTGAAGATTGGAATAGGGTAATTAATACAAATTTAACAGGTGCTTTTTTAGGAAGTCGTGAAGCGATTAAATATTTTGTAGAACATGATATTAAAGGGTCTGTCATTAATATGTCTAGTGTTCATGAGAAAATTCCGTGGCCACTATTTGTGCACTATGCAGCAAGTAAGGGTGGTATTAAACTGATGACAGAAACGTTAGCGCTAGAATATGCGTCAAAAGGTATTCGAGTAAATAATATTGGGCCAGGTGCAATTAATACGCCGATAAATGCAGAAAAATTTGCTGATCCAAAGCAGCGTGCTGACGTAGAAAGTATGATACCGATGGGCTATATTGGAAAACCTGAAGAAATTGCAGCGGTAGCAACTTGGCTTGCTTCTTCAGAGGCGAGTTATGTAACGGGAATTACGCTATTTGCAGATGGTGGAATGACGTTATATCCATCGTTTCAAGCTGGGCGTGGGTAATATGAAAAGGACAAAGAGTTTTATCTCTTTGTCCTTTTTACAAAAAAAATAGCGTTCAGCTATTTTAAATTTAATGATTAATTGTATCTTGAAGAAATTCTGTTGCTTGATGTTCAGTAACATTTTGTACGAGCGCGACTTCGCTAATCATCATTTTTCGGGCATTATCTAGCATTTGTTTTTCGCTCGCATTTAATGTTCTCTCTTTATTACGGCGAAGTAAATCCCGAACCACTTCTGCGCTATCTTGTAAATTGCCATTTTTCATTTTTTCCATATTCATTGTATATCTTTGTTTCCATGAGAGTGATGGGTCTGACTCCCCGTTTTGAAATTCAAGAAGTATATCATCTAACGTACCTCGATCAACGATATAACGAATACCTGATTTTTTTAATTGTTCCATCGGAAGCATTACTTGCATATCTTTACTAATGATGCGTATCACACAATATTGACGTGAAGTACCTAATATTTCTTTCTCTTCAATTGCTTCGATAATTCCTGCACCGTGCATTGGATAAACGATTTTATCACCAATTTGAAACAAATCATCCACCTCCATATGTGGTAACCACTTTTAATGATAGCATACGTATGTAAAAATGTCAAATTTTATATAATAACATAATATTTATATTCGAGTCAATAAGGTAAAGTGCTTTTTTTATGTTTTTTTGGGGATTTTATTTATAGTGATTTTTTTAGAAAAATAGTACAGGTGAAGAAAGAAGGCATATCCACTTATTTTTAAGCATAAAATGTAAAAGCGCTAATACAATATACCTAAATCCGTTCTTTGCAAAGGAGGGAGAGAAGGTGGGGCGCACAATAAAAATTGATATTACAAATAAAGTTGTAGCTAAATTTAGACCAAATTATTTGGAATTATATACGAGTAAATTTATGATAGGTAAGTTTTATGTCTATACTGAAGATAAAAAATATGTGTTAGAAGACGGATATATATATGAGAATGGAAAGTTTTATCGCATCATAGATACGCACCGTGGCAATAATCAAGCGGCGGAGGGCTGCGATCTAGGATGGTGTTAACATGATTCGTGTGAAAGTGTTTGATGAAAGTCACGAAAAAGACTTAGAAGACGCTGTGAATGTTTTTTTGAAAAAGATTGATGATAGCAACTTTGTAGATATTAAGTACCAAGTTGGTGTTTCCATTAACGACGATGAAAACCAAATTTATTGTTTTTCAGCAATGATCGTTTATAAAGCATAAAAAAGAGCTGGCTCATCCAGCTCTTTTTTATGTTTTATGTTGGGACAACATGTGTCGGTAATACGTTCATAATAGATTGGGTTGTGCCTGATTTCTTTGTCGTTAAAAGAGGCTCCCCTGTTTCATGGTTTTGGGCATCTTTACACATACCAAGGTGATAACGATCACCTAAAAATGGATCAATATAAAAACCGTTTTTGAATACTTTATCATTCGGATGTTTTTCATGATGAATATCAGAGCAGTTAATGCAATAGAACATAGCGTTCAACCCCTTTTTATTTTGTTTGAAAAAAGTGAGTCGGTAGTCATTTCGCTCCTAAGGAAATGTTGAGGAGAAGAGAAATAACTACCTACTCAAATGGTGGGCATATTCCTTCTGATTTGTCATATCTCGCGTATTGTCCCTGAGGGAAGGAGGAGAGACGAAGTACGCATGATATAAGTAAGGCACTTCTTTCAATATGAATGATGGAGTTTCATGTTGAGAGAAGTTTTTATTTTGTATTGCCTTTGTGAGTATATTATGAGGAAATGCTAAGAGGGTGTTTGTCCTGTTGAAAAAATGTTGAGAATTTCTCAACAGTAAAAGAATTAGCGTTGACATGAAACCAAAAGGTGTTATATCATCAAAGTACAACCAAAAGGTGTTATGTTATAACGCGGAGTAAAGGAGAATGAAAATGGAACAACAAAATACATTAAATGATATTAAACAAACAATCGTTTTTAACGCGTCTATTCAAAAGGTATGGAGTGTAGTATCAACTGCAGAAGGGATTGCGTCATGGTTTATGCCAAATGATTTTGTATTAGAGGTAGGACATGAATTTCATGTGCAATCACCATTTGGGCCATCACCATGTAAAGTGTTAGAAATTGATGAGCCGAACCATTTATCTTTCTCATGGGATACAGATGGCTGGATTGTTTCATTTAATTTGAAAGACTTAGGAGATAACAAAACAGAATTTACGTTAATTCACGGCGGCTGGAAACATCCTGATGAAATTCTTCCGAAAGCAAATGCGAAGAGCTCTATTATTCGCGATAGAATGAGCGGTGGTTGGGTAGCGATTGTAAATGAAAAACTGAAAAAGGTTGTCGAAGGCTAAGTGTCCTCGTCAGCAGGGAAATATGATGTATTTCAAGCAATTGCTGATCCAACCCGCCGAGAAGTAATACGGTTATTAAGTGACAAAGAGTTACCGATTTCCAAAATAACGGATCATTTCCCGATGAGTCGTACTGCGGTTGTAAAGCACCTTCATATTCTTTCGGAAGCGAATTTAGTAAGTGGAAGAAAAAGCGGAAGAGAGAAGATATATCGTTTGCATCCAGAACCATTAGAAGAATTACAACAGTGGCTCTCGTATTATGAGCGTTTTTGGGATAATAAATTATCCATGCTGAAACATATTGTGGAGAATGAAGAGTAGATGTTATGTAAAAAGGATGACCAAAATGGTCATCCTTTTTATTGTTGCTCACTTGTTTGTGTAGCTGGCTTTAATAAAATCCAAGCGATAATTAATGTACATACTGCTAATACGAAAGTGCTCATATAAATGACGTGTACGCTTGATGCTAATGCGGATTGTGATTCGGTTACTACGTTTGCTGTAGTACCGCCATGTCCACCAGATACAAGATCAAGATTTTTAATACCACGTGCGTGAATCATCGTATTGAAGATTGTACCGAATATTGCAGCACCTAACGTTTGACTAAATGTATTAATAAATGTGTTTAAACCAACAGCTGTTCCGCGTGTATGAGCTGGGACTGCTGCTTGAATTGTTACCATATAAATCGGTGTCACAAGCCCCATTCCTAAGCCGAATAATCCAACTGCTACATAAATAAGGAACGATGGTGAATTGGTTGATAGTGTAAATAATAAGAACGTAGCGACTGATAAAATGCTAGCCCCAAGTAAAATGATTTGTTTCGTTTTTAATTTGCCTACTAAGTTACCAGAGAAAATAGCGCCAAATGTCCACATAACAGGGATTGGCATTAAAATAAGTCCAGCTTCTGTAGCGTTTTTTCCTAATACACCTTGGCTCCAGATTGGTAGGTACATTGTAATACTAATAATCATTGCGCCAGCAATAAGAGTTAATATATTTATCGTAGATAATGTACGGTTAGAGAAAAGTGTTAAAGGAATTAATGGTTCCGGAGATTTTTTCTCGATGAACAAGAAAATAATGAATGAAATAGCGGCAAAGATTAATAGGCCGATAATTGTCATGTCTCCCCAGTTTTGCTTACTGCTACCTGTTAATAATGCATATAGTAGAGCGATTGTACTTAATGAAAAAACTGTTGCACCAAGATAATCGATATGGTGTTTAGCGGGCTTAATAGATTCTTTGTAGTAAATTGCAATCATTAAGCAAGCGATAATTCCAAATGGAACGTTTAAGAAGAAAATATAGCGCCAAGAAAGGGAATCAACTAAAAATCCACCTACTAACGGTCCGATAACACCGGATACACCCCAAACGGCACTCATCCAACCTTGTGCTTTCGCGCGGTCTTTCGCTTCGCTATATAAGTCTCCAATTATCGTCATTGTGATTGGCATAACAGCACCAGCACCGATACCTTGAAGAGCGCGGAAGAAAATTAATTGTTCCATCGATGTAACGACTCCGCAAAGTGCAGAACCGACTAAAAAGATTGTAGCTCCGATCAGTAAAACTTTTTTACGGCCGAATAAATCAGCGAGCTTTCCGTATATTGGAGTCGAAACAGCTGTTGCAAGCATATAAATTGCATATACCCAACTAACAAGTTCGACGCCTGACAAATCACTCGTTATACGAGGGATTGCTGTACTAACAATCGTTCCTTCTACCGCAGAAAGAAACGTCATTAACATTAAAGACATCATGACTTTTTTTCTCATTTGTTTTCCCCTTACCCTTTTTTAAATATTCAACAATATAAAATATAAAGGTACTAAGGTATATAAAGCAACAAAAAAGCAATGGAAAGTTACATGGAGCAGATGTTTGTCGCTTCTTGTCGGTAAGTCGATATATTTGAGAAATCGCCGATAATGATTTCATGGCAATATTAAAAAAAGAAACAGGAATCCCTGTTTCTTTTTTAATATTGCATTTTCGCGTTTTCTCCAGCTGTCGTTCCAGCAATTCTACCAGTAACGAGGGCTGATGTAATATTATAACCACCAGTATAACCGTGAATATCAAGAACTTCTCCACAGAAATATAAGCCGTTCGTGAATTTAGAAGACATTTCTTTCGGATTAATTTCTTTCACGGATACACCTCCGCCAGTAACGAATGCTTTTTCAATTGATTGCGTACCATTTACATTCACAGTAAACTCTTTAAAGTCTTTCACAAGTGCACGAATCTTTTCGTGAGAAACTTGTCCAGCTTGTTCACTACTGTCAATTTCATTTTTTTCTAATAAGAATAGGAAGTAACGTTCAGGGACATAACCTTTTAAAACGTTTTTAATTCCTTTTTTCGGATCTTCTTTCATTTGTTTCAGCATGCGCTGAAATAGTTGCTCACTATTTTCCTCTGGCAATGCATCAATACTCATTTGTATTGTGTTCGTTTTAAACTTTTTCAGTGCTTTCACGACGAATTGACTACAGCGAAGAGCAGCAGGACCAGATAGGCCGAAATGAGTGAAGAGCATGTCCATTTTGTGAGAAATGATAGCTTTTCCTTTCGGGTTTAATACGCTTAAGTTTATATCACGTAAAGCAAGACCTTGTAATGAGCGATCACGTATAAACGGCTCGTTTGACAGGATAGGTACTTCTGTTGGGAATAATTCTGTAATTGTATGACCTGCTTTTTCAGCCCAAGCGTATCCGTCTCCAGTGGAACCAGTTTGAGGAACGGATTTTCCGCCAACAGCGATAACGACATGATTTGTTTCTAACACTTCGCCTGTTTGCAGTACAACTGCCTTCGTTTGACCATTTTCATATTCAATCGTTTCAACAGGCGTATTTGTACGGATTTTTACACCTAAGTCTTTTAATCGTGTTAAAAGTGCATCTACAACAGATTGCGCTTTGTTTGACACGGGGAACATGCGACCGTGGTCTTCTTCTTTCAATTTAACACCAAGATTTTCGAAGAATGTAATAATATCTTCATTATTAAAAAGAGAAAAAGCGCTGTATAAGAAGCGACCGTTTCCTGGTATATGTTTAACAATTTCATCAAGTGGTAGACGGTTCGTTACGTTACAGCGTCCGCCACCAGAAATCGCAAGTTTACGCCCAAGTTTATTTCCTTTATCAAGAAGCAAGACATTTGCGCCTTCTTCTGCAGCACCAATTGCAGCCATTAGCCCAGAAGGACCGCCGCCGATGACAATAACATCATAATGCATAATATATCGACCTCATTTTCTACATTTCCTGCCTAAAAGAATAGCATGTTTTCCGTTAAAAGAAAAATAGAGTGAAGTACTGCTTAATGAGAGAATTGTGGTACAATACAAAAGTTAGAGTTCAGCACTATCCTGCTATTTGTAGGCGATAAGACTAAAACCTCAAGATTTAGGAGAAGTAAATAGGGAGTCTGTTAGCCTGTAAATGCTCGAATGGTTCAACTAATAAGGAGTAGGAGAGAAGTCTCCAACTAATTATAGTTTCACTTTATGTAGATGTAGGAGGATTTTTGTATGTCCGATTCGAAATTTCTGCGCGGAACGCTTATTGTTACGCTAGGGACATTTTTAGTAAAGTTCTTAGGCATGATTTACGTCTTTCCGTTTCATGCATTAGTAGGCACAGAAGGCGGAACGCTCTATACATATGGATACATTCCATATACGATCTTTTTAAGTATCGCAACGGCAGGTGTGCCGCTTGCTGTTTCAAAATTTGTTTCCAAATATAATGCGCTTGGCGATTATAAAACGAGCCGGAGAATGTTCCGCTCGGGAATGGTTATGATGATAGTAACAGGAGTTCTTTCGTTCCTAGTACTGTACATGACGGCGCCACTGTTTGCAGAAGCGATGCTTGGTAAACAAAGTATACACAATAATGTAGGAGAAGTTACGACGATCATTCGTCTTGTAAGTTTCGCACTTATTGTTGTACCAGCAGCGAGTTTAATTCGTGGTTATTTCCAAGGTCACCAGTCTATGGGACCAACTACCGTTTCACAAATTATTGAACAAATTATTCGTATCGTCTTTTTATTAGCTGGTAGTTTTATCGTTATTAAAGTACTTGGCGGTACAGTTGCAACAGCAGTTGGAGTAGCGACATTTGCTGCGTTCGTTTCAGCGGTTGGAGCACTCGGTGTGTTAATTTGGTACTGGTTAAAACGTAAAAAATATTTGGATCAATATTTAATTGAACAAACTGTACCAGAATCAACAGTAAGTACTGTTCAATTGTTTAAAGAGTTATTCGCATATGCGATTCCTTACGTTGTAATTGGGTTAACAATTCCTTTATATCAACAAATTGATACATTGACATTTAACTCAATTATGCAGGCGATTGGTCAAGGTGATATCGCAGAGCGAGCGCTGGGTATTTTCACAATGTGGACGCATAAGTTAATTATGATTCCTGTATCACTTGCAACAGCGTTTAGTTTAACGCTTGTACCAGCAATTACAAAATCATTTACTGAAAAACAATACCGCTATTTGAAATTACAAATTACACAAACATTCCAGGCAAATATGTTTTTAACATTGCCAGCAGTTATCGGTATTTCAACACTTGCATATCCAATTTACACGGCTTTCTATGACTCAGATCCATTAGGTGGACAAGTATTAATGTGGTATGCACCAGTTGCATTGTTATTTGCTTTATTTACAGTAACAGCGGCAATTCTTCAAGGGATTAATCAGCAAAAGCATGCGATTGTCGCGCTTATTATGGGTGTTATTTTGAAATTTGTATGTAACGTAATCTTTATTCGTTATTTCGGTACAGTAGGAGCAATTCTAGCGACCGCAGTTGGTTTCTTAGCTTCTGTTTGGTATACAAATCGACAAATTAAAAAATACGCACACTATTCATTCGGTGTTGTATATAAAAGAACATTCCAAATTGCAGTACTGACACTTATAATGGTCGTTGCTGTAAAACTATCACAATGGCTTCTATCCTTCATGATTTCGCCTGATGGCCGTATTGGTGCTCTTATAACAGTTGCGATTTGTGCAGGTATTGGCGGTCTTGTTTACGGATTGTTAGCAATTCGCACAGGAGTACTTGAAAGAGTATTTGGCGGAGAAGCATTAGATAAAATTCAACGTAAACTTGGTAGTAGATTTAAAATAAAGTTGAAATCAAGAGGGGCGTAATTACGTCCCCTTTTCTATGATAAATAAAGAAGGTGAAAAACGTGAGATTAGATAAATTATTAGCGAATATGGGATATGGAAGTAGAAAAGAAGTAAAGAAATTATTGAAAGATGGCGTTGTGAAAATTGATGGAACGCCAGTAAAAGATGCGAAAGTTCATGTAAATGTAGAAGAGCAAGAAGTTATGATTCACGGTGAAGTTGTGGAATACAAAGAGTTTGTTTACTTAATGATGCATAAACCACAAGGTGTTATTTCAGCGACGGAAGATGATAATCATGAAACAGTAATAGATTTATTAGAATTAGAAGATGCAATCTTTGATCCGTTCCCAGTTGGACGACTTGATATCGATACGGAAGGTTTCTTATTGATAACAAATGATGGGAAGTTATCACATCAATTATTATCTCCGAAAAAGCATGTGCCGAAAAAATATTATGCACACGTTGCAGGAGTAGTAACAGAAGAGGATGTAAAAGAGTTTGCTAAAGGTGTTATTTTAGACGATGGCTATGAAACAAAGCCAGGTGCGCTTACAATATTGAAAAGCGATGATATTTCTGAAATTGAGCTTGTGATTACGGAAGGGAAATTCCATCAAGTGAAGCGTATGTTTGAAGCGGTAGGGAAAAAAGTAGTCTACCTAAAGAGAACAGAGATGGGTCCGTTAGTATTAGATGAAGAACTAGAACTTGGACAATACCGAGAGCTAACAGATGAAGAAGTAGAAATGTTAAGAACATATCAAGTAGATACTGAAAAGTAGTACCTTTATAGGTACAGAAAAAACCCCTTTCTAATAGTTAGAAAGGGGTATGTATTTATTTACATACAATTATTTTTCGTTATGAGGTCATTCTCACTTTCTTTCCTGTTGTTGTCCACTTACCGCGGCAAGGGCTATACACGAGTTCATTAAACTGCAACACATTTAGATCACGTTGTATCGTTCGCGGTGTGATCCCGAACTCATCTACAAGGTCTTTCGTCGTTACCGTTCCGTTTTCATTGATGTACATATAAATTGATTTAATGCGTGTTAGCATACGAGTAGTTGTAGGTTTCAAGAGAAAACCACTCCTCTACTAGTTTTTTTGACCCCATTCAGGAAAGAAGGTCGTTACTACCATTGTACTCTACATGATAAAATTCATGCTTTAATCTACTTAAATTTTACAAAAGTTTAACAAAAATTCATATAGAAAAATATTGGTAGTTGACATTGTATATATGGTCAGTCAACTAACACATAAAATTCTACGTAAAACGCCAAATTCCTGCAAATTTTTTTGAAAAAATAAAAGAAAAACTAATAAGAAATGTCTGAAATATTACAATTGTTCGGTATTTAGTTTTCGTGTATGGCATAAGGGATTTCGGTTTGCTATGATGAAAGAGATAATATAGTGAAGGATGGATGCGTGATGTCAGCGATTAATTGGACAGAAGAAGTTGCAAAACGAAAAGATGATTTAATTCGTGATACACAACAATTTTTACAAATTAAAAGTGTATGGGAAGAAGAATCGGCGAAAGAGGGCGCACCATTCGGTGAAGGGGTAGAAAAAGCGCTATCTTTCATGTTACATAAAGGAGAAGCTGAAGGTTTTGCTTCTAAAAATTTAGAAGGATATGCAGGTCATCTTGAAATGGGACAAGGAGAAGAATTAGTAGGTATTCTTTGTCACGTTGATGTTGTACCAGAAGGAGATGGCTGGACGACTCCCGCATATAGTGCGGATATTCGCGATGGAAAGATTTTTGCACGTGGTGCAATTGACGATAAAGGCCCAACGATGGCAGCATATTATGCGATGAAAATTGTGAAAGAATTAGGCTTACCTCTTTCAAAACGTGTTCGTATGATTATAGGAACAGATGAAGAAAGCAATTGGAAATGTGTAGATCACTACTTTAAAAACGAAGAAATGCCAACAATCGGTTTTGCACCAGATGCAGATTTTCCAATTATTAATGCAGAAAAAGGAATTTCTGATATACAAGTTGTGCAAAATGGTAGTGAAGAGAAAAAAGGTACATATGAACTTGTTTCATTTGATTCAGGGCGACGTTTAAATATGGTTCCTGATTTTGCAGAAGCGGTTATTACAGGAGAAGATGTAAATGCACTTACAGTAGCATATGAAGAGTATTTACAAACTGCTAAAAAAATAGGGGAATCGACTATAGAAGGTAATACAGTGACGTTGCAAATAAAAGGAATTTCAGCGCACGGATCTACTCCTGAAAAAGGAGAAAATGCAGGTTTATTATTAGCAAACTTCTTGACTACAGTTTCACTTGATGGAAAAGCAACTGCATTTGCGACATTTGCAACAGAAACATTTACTGGTGATATTTTGGGTGAAAAAGCTACTATTGCTTATAAAGATGAAATTAGCGGTCCGTTAACAGTGAATGTTGGTCGCCTTTCTTATACGAAAGAAAACGGTGGTAACTTAGGGCTAAACGTACGTTACCCAGTTACAACTAACTTTGAAGAAACAATTGCGAAGTTGAAAGAGTATGTTGGTACGCATGGATTTGAAGTAGCTGACTATTCTAATTCACGCCCGCATCACGTTGATAAAGACCACGTATTAATTCGTACGTTACAACGTGTATATGAAGAACAAACAGGTGAAAAAGCAGAACTATTAGCAATTGGCGGAGGTACTTATGCTCGTTCATTAAAAGCTGGTGTGGCATTTGGACCGCTATTCCCTGGAAAGGAAGAACTTGCGCATCAAAAAGATGAGTACATTGAAATTGAAGACTTATTAAAAGCAACAGCAATTTATGCGCAAGCAATTCATGAATTAGCGAAGTAAAGTGAAACTTTAATCGCCGATATATGAATAATGACCGCTCTCTACTTTAGAGGGCGGCTTCTTTTTAATTGAATGAGATAAGAAAGAAAAGCAACAATAGAAAGAAGGAGACGGTGTACATGGATAGGCATTATTTTGTCGCAATTACGTTACCAAATCATATAAAAGAAGTGCTGTCTAACTATAAAGAGGATACGAATGAGAAATTACCATTTCGCTCGTGGGTACATAAGGAAGATTATCATATTACCCTTTCCTTTTTAGGAGGTGCGACAGAAGAACAGTTAAAAGGGATAAAGAATGGATTACAAACACTTATAAAAACAAAAGAACTATCGTTCACGTTACAAGGTTTTTCAACGTTTGGTAGGGAAGATCAGCCCCGTATTCTTTGGGCGAAGGTAAGTGAGAATCATGATTTGTTTCAGTTACAAAAGCAAGTACATGCCATTTGTGAAGAAAATGGTTTTTCTCTAGAAACACGCCCGTATCATCCGCATATTACTGTTGCTCGTAAATGGATAGGAGAAGAAAAGTTTCATTTAGAAAGTATAAAAGAAGTGCCTGAAATATCATTTCAAGCAGATACAATTACTTTATACGAATCCCACGTGAAAGAAACCCCGAAGTATAAATCGATTGCTGAAATAAAATTACAAAAATAGAATGTTGAAAACGTTTTTTATGCAGGTGAATATACTATAGAGAAGAATGGAGTTACTGTATAGAGTCTTGTTGATAAGAAAAGCCTTATCATTTGCAGCTCATTTTATCTCGCCTGATTGGTGAAGGCTAATAATAAGTGAGGATGGGAAAATTTTCTCGCTCATTAAAGTTTCACTTTATTTTAACTTTGAGAATGATGGTGATTTTTTTATGTTGAAAGTAAAACGTCCATTTGATGCCTATTTAGATGAAATGAATAAAATTACAATTTTGCTCCCACATGCGTATGGAACAAGTCGGACATTTCGTTTGCAAGAAGGAAGTAATGTGAAAGATTTACCGATTGCTCATACTATTGCACTTCCAGATGCAACGAAGTATGAGTGCTTTATAGAAGAGCCGCTAGATGTGGGGAAGTATTATACAGTACGAGATGAACGGAATGAAGAAACGGATTTACAAATAGGTGCTGTTATTCGAACAACAATTTTCGATGAAAAGCATTATTACGAAGGTACAGATTTAGGTGCTGTGTATCAAAAAGAAGAAACGACATTTAAAGTATGGGCTCCAACCGCAAGGCTTGCGAAAGTAAGAATTTATAAGAGTGATAAAGAATATACCGATCATGAAATGTACAGAGAAGAAAACGGAGTTTGGATTCAAACATTACAAGGGGATTTAGACGGAGCATGCTATACATTTCTTGTTTGTATTAATTTAATATGGAACGAAGCTGTGGATCCTTATGCAAAGTCGGTGACGGTAAACGGCAAACACGGTGTTGTTATCGATTTAGAAAAAACGAGTGTAACAAGACGAGAGGGATTACCACCATTACAATCAATGACAGATGCCATATTGTATGAACTGCATATTCGTGATGCGACTATACATCAAAATAGTGGAGTGAGTCAAAAGGGAACATATAAAGGATTGATGGAAGAGGGAACAACGGGACGGAACGGGACGTTAACAGGGTTGTCTCATATAAAAGATTTAGGTGTTACACATGTTGAACTATTACCTTTATATTGTTTCGGTGGTGTAGATGAGGCGAATCCTTCGTCCGCCTATAATTGGGGGTATAATCCATTATATTACAATGCACCAACAGGATTTTATGCTACAAATCCCTCTGATCCGTATAACAGGATAGTTGAGTGCAAACAACTAATTGAAACATTTCATGAACAAGGTATTAGGGTGATCATAGACGTTGTATATAATCATGTTTATGAAAGAGAGCTATCATCATTTGAAAAGCTTGTTCCAGGCTATTATTTTCGTCATGGTGAAGATGGTATGCCTTCTAATGGGACGGGAGTCGGAAATGATATAGCGTCTGAACGGAAAATGATGAGGAAATTCATTGTAGAGTCTATTTTATATTGGCTTACTGAATACAATGTCGATGGATTCCGATTCGACTTAATGGGAATTTTAGATGTTGATACAATGAATGTGATAGAAAAAGAAGTACGAAACATAAAACGAGATGCTTTATTATTAGGAGAAGGATGGGATTTACAAACACCACTTCCTGCCAAAGAAAAAGCAACGTTAAATAATGCGAAGAACATGCCGCATATTGCGCAGTTTAATGATCAATTTCGTGATGGGATAAAAGGGAGTACATTTCATATAAACAAGCGTGGTTTTGCATTTGGTGGGTCTGTAGACTGTAATCATTTGCAGTATATTGCAGCAGGAAGTCTTTTAAGTATGAAAGAAACAGGGCTGTTTCTAGAGCCGGCGCAAAGCATTAATTATGTAGAATGTCATGATAATATGACGATGTGGGATAAACTAGTGCGCAGTAATGAAGAATCAGAAGCGATTTTGAAAAAACGTCACCTGCTAGCGAGCGCAATGGTTATTCTTTCACAAGGCATTCCTTTCTTACATGCAGGACAAGAGTTTTATCGTACGAAGAAAGGAAATGAAAATAGTTATAATGCAAATGATGAGATTAATCAATTAGATTGGGATCAAAAAGAGAAAGAGATAGAGACTGTTAACTATATAAAAGGTTTAATTGCGATTCGTAAAGAGCATGGGGCATTCCGATTACAAAACGCAGACCTTATAAAAAAACATATGACTTTTTTACAAACATCTACAGAAGTACTTGCATACCACCTGCAAAATGTAAAATCGTTTGGACCGTGGAAAGAGATTGTCGTTTTATTTAATAGCGGTTTAGAAGCTAAAACGGTGCAACTTCCGAAAGAAGAAACGTGGCATGTGTTAGTAAACGAAAACGAAGCGAAAATAGATCCAATTTCTTCATTTAGAGGAAAGGAACTTAGGCTCGCTCCAATTAGCACGTATATATTGACGATAATGTGACAAATCGCTACTTGACGATGAGAATGTAATAAATGTAGAATTGACAAAGGTGACGATTTTGATAAGTTGTCATTCTATGACAGGTTTTGTAAAATAAAATAGAGGATTTTTGGCCTAGGCTAATTTTTCTTTTCATTTACAGTAAAATATATGAATCCACAACATGTGTAGAAATGTTGCGGTTTTTCTTTTCATAACTATAAAAGATAAGGATTTGTTAACGGGTAATGAATATGGAATGGTTGGAACAATTATTAGGAAAAGAGTGGAGTCTTGTACCGGCTGGTGGAGTAACGGGCGATGCATATATTGCGCAAAACGGACAACAGAAGTTATTTTTAAAGCGGAATACATCGCCCTTTTTAGCGGTATTGTCAGCAGAAGGAATTGTTCCAAAATTACTTTGGACAAGAAGGGTAACGAATGGTGATGTAATTTCTGCTCAAAAATGGCTTCCGGGACAGAAGCTAGAGCCAGAGGATATGAAACTAGAACGTGTTGCGAAACTTTTGAAGAAAATACACTCCTCTAAAGCGCTTGTACAGATGATTCAAAGACTTGGGAAGCAGCCGCTTCACGCACAAGAGTTATTACAACAACTGCAACTCGTTTTAAGAGGAGATATAAGGGATGATGAAACAATTCAGCAAGGCCTTCAATATTTAATGGGTTCATTAAAAGCTATTGAATACAATGAATTTGTTGTATGCCATTGTGATGTAAACCATAACAATTGGATATTGTCGGATGAAGATGAGTTGTTTCTAATTGATTGGGATGGAGCTGTAATTGCTGACCCGGCTCTAGACCTTGGTATGTTATTATATTGGTACATTCCGCGCCAGGAGTGGAGTGAGTGGCTCGGTTTTTATGATATTGAAATGGATGAATCGCTGCTTAGGCGTATGAGATGGTATGTGATAGCACAAACGATTTTGTCTATTCAATGGCATACAACAAAAAAACAGCAAGCAGAAGCTGAATATTGGCATCAATATTTACAGCAACTACTTGCTTCAGAATAATACTTAAGAAAAATTGTCCATTCCAGCAATCCACTGAGTAAGTTGTTCTTGATTATTGGAAATATGGTTGTCCAAATTAGAGGAAGATTTACCCGATTGACTATAAGAATATACATCGTTTAGCATTGTTTTAGCGTCACTACTTATATTATCGTTTGCGAGTAACGATTGAATGAGGCGCTCTAATTGCTCGCATTCTGAAACTGTCCCGCAGCAATCACTTTGGTGGTTGACTAAAATATCTTTCAGCACTTCTAATTGATGTTGTTGATTAATTGGCATGAACGGATCATCCTTTCGATTGTTTTTCTCTTCAAATGTAAGAGAAAAAGCTGTTTCGTCATGGAATGTTTAATGCTGTATGTAGTTTTTATCAAAATGGTACATCTTATACTTGAAAGAAACGGACCGAGTGCTCGTACGTACTTGGTTTTTTGTTTGGTAGATTGATTAAAAAAAGAAAGAAGGAATTATTCCTTTAAAATAGTTTTGTAAAGAGAGGGAGACATCTATGCGTTTAAGACATAAACCATATGCAATGGATCGAATTAACGAGTATTCACATATCGTAATCGGAAACCCAGAGGAGCGCGCTGGTAACTGGAAAGAAGTATTTGGAAATGAACAACCAATTCATATTGAAGTAGGTACAGGTCGTGGCCGCTTTATGTATGATATGGCAAAAGCGAATCCACATATTAATTATATTGGAATTGAAAAATTCACAAGTGTTGTTGTAGATGCACTTGATAAATTAATTGAAGAAGAAGTGCCGAACTTAAAGTTAATTAATAAAGATGCTGAAGATTTAACAGTTTTCTTTGCAAAAGGTGAGATTGATCGCGTTTATTTAAACTTCTCAGATCCATGGCCAAAGAAGCGTCATACGAAGCGTCGTTTAACGTATAAAACGTTTTTACGTAATTATGAAGAAGTGTTAGTAGAAGGGGGAGAAATTCATTTTAAAACAGATAACCAAGGTTTATTTGAATATTCTCTTATGAGTATGGCTGAGTATGGTATGTTACTAACGTACTTAAGCTTAGATCTTCATAACAGCGACTTTGAAGGTAACATCATGACTGAATACGAAGAGAAATTCTCTAGTAAGGGTCATCGTATTTACCGAGTTGAAGCAAAATATCGTACAGAGCCTATGCAGTAATGCATAGGTTTTTTTATGCCTAAAATAATCAGAATTTTATGTTAAGATTAATTAAAAGGGGGATGTGTAATGGAACAGTTACAAATTGGAGATATAAAAGTAACGTGGTTAAAAGGCGGGAATACACATTTAGATGGAGGGGCAATGTTTGGTGTTGTGCCGAAAGTACTTTGGTCACGTAAATATACACATAATGACACAAATCATATTTACTTACGAACAGATCCGTTACTATTACAAACGAAAGATGGAAATATGCTCATTGATTCAGGAATAGGAAACGGTAAGTTGAATGAGAAGATGAAACGAAATCAAGGTGTAACAGAAGAATCATCGGTTTATGAATCGTTAGAAAAACAGGGATTAAAGCCTGAAGATATTCAATATGTTTTAATGACACACCTTCATTTTGATCATGCATCTGGTCTAACAAAATGGGAAGATGATCACCTTGTACCGGCATTTCCAAATGCGAAAGTTTACGTAAGTGAAACAGAGTGGAATGAAATGAGGAATCCAAACATTAGATCACGTAATACATATTGGAAGGAAAATTGGGAGCCAATTGTAGATCAAGTTGTTACGTTCCAGCAAGAAATAGAAATTACAGATGAAATCAAGATGACGCATACCGGTGGTCATAGCGATGGACATGCAGTTATCGCTTTGGAGAGTCAAGGAGAAACGATGCTACATTTAGCAGACCTATTGCCGACACACGCGCATCAAAATGTATTATGGGTAATGGCATACGATGATTATCCGATGACTTCGATTGAAAATAAGCAAAAGTGGATGAAGTATGGTGCTGAAAAAGAGGCGTGGTTTACGTTTTATCATGACGCATATTATCGTGCTGTGAAGTGGAATGAGGAAGGACATATTGTAGAAAAAATAGAACGGAAAACGAGTATAGAAGCTTAAAAAGAGGAGATTGTTCCATCATATTTGTTGGAGCAGCTTCTTTTTTATTATCGGATTTTGTCGGTAAGTCGATATATTCGGAAAATCGCTGATATAATTTTAATCAATACCCACAATTTCAAAAAAATAAGAGGTTCACCTAATGGGAACCCTCCTTTTTATGCTGCTATAACTTCTAAAACAGTACCTGTTTTAGCATCAACTAAAAATTCAAATCGTTCTTGTATATCATCTAACATTGTTGTAAGACCGCCGCGATAAACTTCATATGCGACATCATATTTTTCAAATGTCTCTGGAACCATATGTACCCAAGAGCCAGTAATTTCACCTTTATGACTTAATGCTTGTTTCACCATTTTCAATGCTTTTTCTGAAGAAATATGGGATTGTTCTTGTACTTTGTTTGCAACGAGATAACCAGCTGCGAACCCAACGCCAAGACCTGCTACTAAACCTTTCCAACTCATATATTCACCTCAATTCTATAAAATAAAAATAGTGTACCAATAATAATTATAAAGCAAATACAGTTAAAAAAGAAGAAACTAGAAACATTTCGAAAATTTCGTTACAATAAAAGAGGTATTCTACTAAGGTTTGAAAGAAGGGGACTTCGTGAATAAAGAGACATTACAATTATTTCGTACGTTAACAGAATTACAGGGGGCATCAGGTTTTGAACATGATGTACGCCGTTTTATGAAACAAGAATTAAGCAAATATGCGGATGAAATTGTACAAGACGGTTTAGGTAGCGTATTTGGTCTGAAAAAAGGGGACGAAACTGGCCCGCGTGTTCTTGTAGCAGGTCATATGGATGAAGTAGGTTTCATGGTTACACAAATTACGAAAAATGGAATGCTTCGTTTTCAAACGTTAGGCGGCTGGTGGAGCCAAGTTTTATTAGCACAGCGTGTACAAGTTATGACGAAGAATGGTCCTGTTATTGGGGTTGTTGGTTCTATTCCTCCTCATTTATTAAGTGACGCGCAACGTGCAAAACCGATGGATATAAAAAATATGTTAATTGATATAGGTGCAGATAGTTATGAAGATGCGATTGAAATTGGTGTAAAACCAGGACAACAAATCGTGCCGATTTGCCCATTCACACCGATGGCAAATGAGAAGAAAATTATGGCGAAAGCTTGGGACAACCGTTACGGATGTGGTCTTGCAATCGAATTGTTAAAAGAATTAAAAGATGAAACATTACCAAATACATTATATTCTGGTGCTACTGTACAAGAAGAAGTAGGCCTTCGCGGAGCGCAAACAGCTGCAAATATGATTCAACCAGACATTTTTTATGCGCTTGATGCAAGTCCAGCAAACGATGCATCTGGTGACAAAACGCAGTTCGGTCAATTAGGAAAAGGTGCTCTTCTTCGTATTTACGATCGCACGATGGTAACACATAGAGGAATGCGCGAATTCATTTTAGATACAGCAGAAACAAACAACATTCCGTACCAATACTTTATTTCACAAGGTGGTACAGATGCGGGCCGTGTACATACAAGTAACTCTGGTATCCCATCAGCAGTAATTGGTGTTTGTGCACGCTACATTCATACACATGCTTCAATTTTACATGTTGATGATTATGCAGCGGCGAAAGAATTAATTACGAAGCTTGTAAGAACAACAGATAAAACGACGTTAGAGACAATTAAGAATAACGCGTAGAGAAGAAGGGCGAAAAACCCTTCTTTTTTTAGGTTGAATAGATGACCCAGCGATGATTGGGAGCGGTCAGTGCTTAATTGGTGTTCGAATGATGTATGAAGACTCCAAGTAGGAAGTGAGAGGAAGGCTGTTTTTGTTTTCGAAGACGGTAATGTTGCTAGAAAAAACCTTCTTTTTTAGGCTGAATAGATGACTTGGTGATATGTGGTAGTGGTTGATACTTAATTCGTATCTGATGCGGATATTAGAATAGAATGATGAATTTTTATAGAGGTGAACGAAATGAAAGTAGTAGTTGGATCGAAGAATAAAACGAAAGTTGGTGCTGTGGAGAAGGTTTGGAAAGATGCTACAATTACATCTCTTTCTGTTCCTTCAGGAGTAGCAAACCAGCCGTTTTCAGATGAAGAGACGATGCAAGGAGCGATTAATAGAGCGAAGCGAGCGCTAGAGGAAGGAGAAGCTCCAATTGGTATTGGGCTAGAAGGCGGTGTGATGAAAACGGAGCACGGTTTATTTATGTGTAACTGGGGCGCGCTAGCAACAAGTGATGGGAAAGTATTCGTGGCTGGAGGAGCGCGTATTACGTTACCAGACGATTTTTTAGCACCTCTTGAAGATGGCAAGGAGTTAAGTGAAGTGATGGAAGAGTTTGTACATAGAAAAGATATTCGTAGTCACGAAGGAGCGATTGGTATTTTTACAGATGATTATGTTGATCGCACGGAATTATTTGTACACGTTGTTAAGTTACTTGTTGGGCAATATAAGTATGACAAAAAGCAAGCATAAACCTTGCACCATGCGCGATGTATGGTAGTATAAAAGAAAGATTATAACATGAAAAATGCACTCGTTAGAGGAGGAAATATAGATGAAGTCATTAGAAAGCATGGAGCAATTCCAACAATTAAAAAATGAAGAGAATGTAGTCTTTATGTTCTCAGCAGAATGGTGCCCAGACTGCCGTTTTGTAGACCCATTTATGCCAGAAGTAGAAGAGAAATATAGTGATTTCTCATTTTACTATGTAGATCGTGATGAGTTTATTGATCTATGTGTAAAATTAGACGTATTTGGCATTCCGAGCTTTGTAGCGTACAATAAAGGTGAAGAAACTGGTCGCTATGTAAACAAAGATCGTAAAACACAAGAACAAATCGAAGAGTTCATTGAAGGTTTAAAATAAGGCAATTTGCCAATTGAATTGTAAAACAACCTCTACCTTCGCGGGGGAGGTTATTTTTTTGGAAGGGAGGAAAAAGAGATGAAGATGACAAGTAAAAAGATGAAAGACGAGTTAATGAAGAAATTATCTCGTCCAGAGTGGGACTTTCAGTATGATAGCGAGAAAGAGGTTCTACGTATAGAACAGAAAGACTCGAAAAAAGGTATTAACGTATCACTTCCAGGAGTTGTAGCAAAATGGGAAGTGAACAAAGAAAAGGCAATTGAAGAAGTTGCTTATTACGTACAAGAAGCGCTAATTGCGATGCATAAAGAAGAAAATAGCGGAGCAAAAATTTTACCTGTTATTCGTTCTACTTCTTTCCCGAAACAAGCAGAAGAAGGAAATCCGTTTATTATGACGGATCATACGGCGGAAACACGTATTTACTATGCGTTAGATTCGAATAAAACGTATCGACTAATTGATGAACGTCTGTTACAAAAATTAGAACTTACAGAACAGCAAGTGCGTGAAATGGCATTATTCAACGCACGCTCATTAGGTTATGAATTTAAACAAGACACAGTAGCGGGTAATACATTCTACTTTTTAAACACAAATGATGGGTATGACGCGACTCGTATTTTAAACGAATCGTTACTACAATCGATGCGTGAAAAGATTTCTGGTGACATGGTTGTTGCTGTTCCTCACCAAGATGTATTAATTATTGCTGATATCGTCAACGAAATCGGTTATGATATTATTGCACAAATGACAATGAAATTTTTTGCCGAAGGGCATGTTCCGATTACATCACTTTCATTCGTATATGAAGATGGAGAATTTGAACCAATCTTTATTTTAGCGAAAAATCGGAAGAAGACAGATGGAAAAGAGAAAGGATGAACGAAGTGAACGTTTTTTACAACCTTGAAGGAATTGGTGACACTTTAATTGTTGCCTTACAAGATATTACTTTAGAGAACCGTACTTTTGATCGCAAAGGAGATGTTGCACGCGTTTATGATCGTGAAAGCAACGTAACGGGAGGATTCAACATCTTTAATGCATCTTCTTACTTAGAAGTAAAAGAAACAGGAAACCTTACATTAACGAAAGAGCTTGTAGAGAAAATCAACGAAGTTTTAGCGAAGAATGGCTTTGAAGAAACAGTAGAAGCAGATCTTTCTCCGAAATTTGTTGTAGGCTATGTAGCTGAAAAAGAGAAACATCCAAATGCTGATAAGCTAAACATCTGTAAAGTAGAAATCGGTACAGAAACATTACAAATCGTATGTGGTGCACCAAACGTTGATGCAGGACAAAAAGTTGTCGTTGCGAAAATCGGCGCTGTAATGCCAAGCGGTATGTTAATTAAACCGGCTGAACTTCGCGGTGTTCCTTCTTCTGGAATGATCTGCTCTGCACGTGAATTAGAGCTTCCAGACGCTCCACAAGAAAAAGGTATTCTTGTATTAGAAGATAGCTTTGAAGTTGGACAAGAGTTTAAATTTTAATTGATATAAGAAAAGAGAGGTTGTCCTTTTGGGCAGCCTCTCTTTTTTGTCATTTTTGTTGGTAAGTCGAAATTTCGTGTTGAATCGTTAATATATTGAGAGTTGTGATAGATATACTCAAAAAATCGTAAATATGATAAAGGTGTCACCTTTTGTCTTAAAATCTATATTGTATTTTATAAACAAACTAGTTAAAATTTAGAAAAACAGAAGGGGATAGGCGTATGAAACAACAACCAAAAATCGCAGAACTTCTAAAACGAATTGAAACTTCAAAACAGCAAGATGTTGAGCTAGGTACTTATGAAATATATGTGTTTAGTGAAAGTGAATTAGAAAAAGGACAAATCGGTTACCGATATGATAAACATAAAAATTCATTAATAAGTGAAGAAAACGGAAAGTGGCAAGAAGGATGGATTGCAATTGGATATGAAACGGATATGGGCGATCCAGTTTTCGTAAATATAGATGATGACGCTTATCCAGTTTATACTGCAGAACGTGGTACAGAAACATGGCAGCCAGTTTATATTGGAAATATGGATGAGATTATAGGGCAATTATAAGAAAAACTTTGAATCCGGTGCAAAGTGATGGGAGAGAAGTATGAAGTATGAAGTATATAAAAATAATGAGCATGATTGTATTCATTGGAATATATATGGCCGGTTGTTCACAAGAGCAGCCGAAAAAAGAAACTACATCTTCTATACAAGAGAAAAACAAAGATACCAAAGAAGACGCACCGGTAGAAAAGCAGCAAGAACAAGAAAAGAACGAAGAATCGCAAGTAATTCAAACGAATGAGCAAGTAGAACATAGGCAAGAGGAAGTATCAGCCGAGGAAAAGAAAGAAGAAACTACAACGGTGCCGCCAACTGAGCAACCAGTGCAAAATAATGAACAAAAAGTAGAGAGTAATGAAAAACAAGAGAAGTTTCTCGTCGTTATTGATCCAGGGCATCAACAAAAAGCGAATTTAAATTTAGAGCCGATTGGGCCAGGGGCAACAACACAAAAATATAAAGTCACAGATGGTACAACTGGTGTTGTGACGAAAAAAAGAGAGGCCGTACTTGTATTAGAAATGGCTTTCGTATTAAAAGAAAAGTTAGAAGCGAAGGGAATGCAAGTATTAATGACGAGAACGTCACAAGACGTTGATATAAGTAATAAAGAACGGGCGACATTCGCAAACAATCATAAGGCAAATTTATTTTTACGTCTTCATGCAGATGGTTCTGAAAATCCAAACCAAAGTGGATTTGCTGTATTGACGCCAGCAGAAGACAGTCCGCATACGAAAGAGATTTATGCGGAAAGCCTTCAAATCTCTCAAATGATTGTAAATAAAATGAGGGAGAACCAGCAAGTGAAAGTAAATGGAATTAAATTCAGGGATGATCTTTCTGGATTTAATTGGTCCAAAGTACCTGGTGTACTATTAGAACTTGGGTTTATGTCAAATCTTGAAGAAGATAAAAAATTATCTGACCCGCAGTATGTAAATTCTTTATTGCAAAGTGTAACGGATAGTATAGATGCATATCGGAAGCGTAAAGCTTAAGCGCAGTCTTACATGAAAGGCTGCGTTTTTCCATATGAAACACTCGTAAATTAGAATATTGTGGATAAATATGACATGCTTAATTTTACCTGCACTTTTTGCCGAATGCTGATACAATAAAGGATGTTACTATTTAGTAGAAAGAGTGGTAAGCATGTTAGATTGGATGAAAAAGTTGTTTAACAAAGAGGAAGAACAAACAGCGTTGAATAAAGAAGTACAAAAGCAAATTGAAAGTCAGCCGAAAATTCCTCGTGTAAACCACTACACTGAAGCAAGAGAAGCACAAATGGCAAGTAGGAATGCAGGTAAATGCCGTTTTCCTTTAGTACCGGATAATGGGTTCGATGAAGAGGATGAAAGAGAAGTAGATCACTTCGAAGAACAACCTGTTCAAGGAGTAACATATGAAGAACCGACTGCTCAAAGAGGAATACAGGTGGAAAGAAGCAGACGACCGTATGTGGAAAAGGTAGTTTCTACATATGAAGAACCGGAAGTACAATATGAACCGGTGCGAGAGGCTGTCGTTAAAAAGGCATCTGCACCTTCGCAAGAGAGTAACCGTAGACCATTTCGTCCAACAGAAATGATTTCGCCAATTTATGGATATAATCGTCCTTCAGTAGAGAAAAAGGTTGAAAAGCAGGAGGAAGTAAAAGAAAGAGAAGATCTTGAAATATCTGTAGAGGGCAAAGCAGTTGTTGATGCATGGTTAGAGAAAAAAGGATATACATTATCAGATTTCTCAGAAGGGCAAGCAACGTCTTCTTCGCCTAGTCATGAATCGGTTGGTCAACAGGATAAAAAGCAAGAAAAATCAGTTGTTGATCAATGGCTAGAGAAAAACGGTTATGAAATCGAACGCCAAGAGCCTTTAGTAGAAGAAAAAGAAGTGATTCAAGGAATGAGTACACCGCAGGAAGTTTCAGCGGATGAATTACTTCATAAAACAGTAGCTGAGCAGATGGAAAGTGCTAAGCTAGAAAAAGATGTAGTGGTGTTAAACGAAAACAATCTACAAGAAGAATTAGTGGCTTCTAAAGTAGAGCACGAGGATACAATATTATCAGAAGAAATTAAACGTAATACAGAAATAAAACAACCTACTATTGAAGTGGAAAAGCAAGCTCCAGAAGAATCAGTGATTGTCAAAGCAGAAGAAAAACTTGCAGAAACAATCATTGTGGAAATACCAGAAGAGCCAGAAGAAGTGGAAGTAATTACAGAAACAGAAGAGCCAGAAGAAGTGGAAGTAATTACAGAAACAGAAGAGCCAGAAGAAGTGGAAGTAATTGCAGAAGCAGAAGAGTCAGAAGAAGTAGAAGTAATTACAGAAACAGAAGAGCTAGAAGAAGTAGAAGTGATTGCAGAATCAGAAGAAGTGGAAGTAATTGCAGAAGCAGAAGAGTCAGAAGAAGTAGAAGTAATTACAGAAACAGAAGAGCTAAAAGAAGTAGAAGTGATTGCAGAATCAGAAGAAGTGG
>NZ_JAKUFQ010000060.1:0-32437 GCF_022663475.1 Bacillus cereus group sp. BfR-BA-01382 | reverse complement strand
CGACTAAATGCTTTGTTACATCTCTATCTAATGACCATTGATAGCGATCTTCTACATCATCTAATGTCAATTCTCTTAATTGAACATATGGTACATTCATTTTTCTCTCCCCTTTTTATTTACCAATAGAAAATCCTTCGAACACTCTTCCACCATACTGTTCTAACGTCTTTTCTATAAAATGAATTAATTCATTTTTCTCTCCCGTTTTATAAAAATGATCAAAAGCGGCTACAAATTTGTTTGCATATTGCTCATCATACCTTCTTAGCACTCTAATGAACCATTTTGAACTCCCAAGCCACCTACCATTTACTCTTAATACATATTCATGTACTAAATCCGCTAATAGATTAGCGATAAACAATTCTTCTTCTCTTTTCGTTGCACCAATAAAGTCATCTAAAGTATCCGTAATAAAATATCGCTTCTGCTTAATCGTTTCTTCCGTCCATTTATCTGGTCCTTTATGTAGTAAACCATTCGCTTCTTTTTTTAATTTCTCAACAATTTCCTTTTCCCCTTTTAATGCAATCCCTTCTGAAACTAATTGTGGTAACGAAGGTCTCCCTCGATCACAATCCATTTTGAAAAAGGTTTTATATGTTTCAAAATTATGAACAAACACCTCAACAGGCCATCCATTACTATAGAAAGATTCTCTATAACAAGAAGTTAAACTTTGATCGACTATTACAATATCAAGGTCAGATGTTTTCGTCGCTTCTCCTCGTGCAACGCTTCCGCCGAGTAAAGCTACATCACAATTCGGAAATTGTGATGTAATTATGTTTTGTGCTGCTTCAATTGGTTTCATAACCGTTCCTCTTTTCTTATTTCACTTTCTTTTTTTCAGCTCTTTCTCTCGCTTTTTTTATATAGCTTTCTGCATCTGGTGTTTTACATGATGTCGCACCGTGATCAACCTCTACTTTTCCAATTTCACGCGCAATTCCAATCGTTTGTCGCTCTAAATCTTCATTACGAATTCCTATTGCGATTAAAGCACTATTCATCGCTTCTTTTTTTCTATTTTTTTCATTATGTATATTTTCTTTAATCTCTTCTAAGTACGGAGAGAAGAAATCATCATGTAACGCTTTATTTTTAATCGCTATATTTGCTAATAAAGACCAGCCAGCTCTTCCAATCCATTCATCATTAAACTTTGTCCACTCTTCCATTCTTTCTATTGCAATTGGCGAAGTACATATAGATGTCATAAGAAGATCCATTAAACAGTAATAATCAACATCCTGAACCCAACTATTAAGCTGTTCTGTCGTTATTTTCTTCGGATCTAAAATATAAGTTGCTAATGTCATTGCGTCCATATTTTTTGTTTCCCACAATTCAACTGCTAAATCATGATCTTTTTTTAGCTTCTTTTTTAACAATTTTAAATTCGCAAAACTAACTCCGAATAGTGGCTCTTTCGCTCCGTGGTTTTTATACGTTTTACGATTTTGTTCTGTTCCATATTTCTCTAGTTGCTGCATTACTTCCTCAAGAAACATATACCCACCTCTTTATCTTTTATGTTGACTTTATACATGTATGCACGATATATTCTACATTACTTTTTGGTTTTCCTATATTTATTTTTAAAATACGGTATGTGAAATTTCTAAACATTACACAGCCACACCATCAAAAAACTGTACCAGTTAAACATACAGTTTTTTGATGGTCCTCTCTATCATTTGGTCTATCCCCTATTTTTCAACTAATTTTTTTACATCTGACCACTCTTCTATTGACCCTGCGTCCGGAAAAACTGTAACTACATTAAAATTCGCACCTTTTTCTTTCCCAATTTGTTTAGCAGCTAATAAATTCGCTGCCGCAGAAGTTCCTATTTTTATACCAGTATCTTTGTAAAAACGTGCCATTTCATACAGGGTATCTTCATATGAATAAGTCCATTGTTTTTCTATCAAATTTTCTTCCTGTTCTATGAAATGTTGTTTCCTTCCTAAGCCGAACCCACCTGATCCAGCATATTTCTTTAAATCATTTGGTGGTTGTTCCGAAGCATAAGGCAATTCAGCAGGCATTACTAAATGTAGTTCAACATTTTTTGTATAATTCTTTATTGCTGTATAGCCTCCCATTAGAGTTCCACCAGTACCAGCAGATGCTACCCATGCATGTATTGGTTTTCCAATCATTTGTGCAATAATTTCTCGCCCTGTACCTTCAATATGACTTACTATATTTGCATTATTATAATGTTGGAATAAAAAGTATAATTCTGGATTTTGTTTGCTAATCTCTATTGCCTTCTCAATTACTGCGTAAAACCCCTTACATTTATCAACTAAGATTACGTTAGCACCATAATATTTGAGTTTATTTAATAGAGATTGACCAGTTGCAGAACTTAACACTAACGTGCATTCAATCCCTAAACAATTACAAATACACCCAATTGACCTCGCTAAGCTTCCACCACTATACTCTAAAATATTTTGTTTTTTGTCCGCTTCTTGTAAATATTTATTAATCATTCCAAGTGCGGCCCTATCCTTAATTGATCCTGTAGGATTATGCCATTCACATTTAGCATAGATAGAAAGGTTCTTCGTTTCTTCGCATTCTAATTTCATGAGAGGTGTATTTCCAACATGTTTAGAAAACTCTTTAAAATGTTTTACTATCATACTTTTATACCTCCTTCATAAATTATGTTTATTACATTTGCTCTTAGCCAAAATCTTTCTACATTTTAATAACTCTCTCAATAAGATTTTCTTATATAAAAATCCCTACAAACACTGTAGGGATTTATGTCTAAATCATTTTGTTACACTCTATTTCATATAATAATAGTTTCTTTATTCAGATGCATTCATAAGCACAATTCTCCAACCATCTGGATCCTCTATTGTGGTTCCTTTCTCTATCCAATACGGGTTTTCTGGTTCCACCTCATGATAGCCCATATTACTTAATCGATTCACTATCTTTTCAATTTCACCTTTATTAGGCATATAAAAAACTAGTAAATTATCTTTTGTCGGTGCCGGACATGGACTTCCATTAACATGTGTAGTAAACTCCAAATGATATTCTTCATCTGGTAAACCAAACATAACCCCGTCATATCCTTCATGATTGTGAAATTCCCCTATACGTTTTAATCCTAATCCTGTTTCATAAAAACTTATCACTTCTTCAAATCTATCTGTTGGTCTTGCAATTCTAAATTGAACCCAATTCTTCATGCAAATCTCCTCCTTTTCATTTTCCAAAGCTTTATAGTAATTAGTATAGGTTACATATATTCCCTTTAACATCCCTCATTAGTGTGAGCTTCCTAAGTTGAAAGACCTATAAGTTAATAAACAATAGGACTTTCGTATAAAATTCATATAAAATTAGTTATATAAATGTAGAGATGAAATACAAGCTATTACGTATGAAATAGTTCTCCTTGCAGGGCCTTTATATACCGATCAGCAGATCTTTGTACAGCTTTATTTGCATCTTCCACCACACCATGAAATGCATTATATAGTCGACTAAATTGGATATCTTTTACTTTCTCTGCCATATCTCTAACTTTATTCGCTGGTAATGGAATAAGATTGGGATAACTATACATAAAACTTACCCATTTTTGATCCGAAACTACTTGTATAATATCACCTGATAACAAAATACCTTTCCCTTCATTACCGTCTTTCCAATGTATAACAGTCCCGCCCTTAAAATGGCCTCCTAAGCGATGTAATATAAGTTCTTCCGATAACAAAAGATGCTCCCCAGACCAAAATTTAATTTGCTTACTCGGACGAACCACCCACTCTTTATCATCTTCATGAATATAAATAGGTACATTGAATGTTTCTGCCCATTTAACTTGTGTAGAATAATAATGTGGATGAGAAAGTGCTATTGCTTGAATACCACCTAAATCATATATACGTTGTATCGTTTTATCATCTAAATAACTAATGCAATCCCACATAACATTTAGAGTTTTACTTTGTATTAAAAATGCTGTTTGTCCAATCGCAAATTTAGGTTTAGTAGTAATGCTATACAAACCGCTTTCTTCTTTTATTATTTCGTTTTTGTATAAATTGCTATTTTGCATTGTTTCTAATGTTGTCCATGACTGCCCAATTGGATTAACATATTGTCTTTCCTCATTACAAATTTTACAACGAGAAGGTGCTTCTTCATTTTCGGGATACTGTACTCCACATGTAGTACAAATATAATTATTCATATTCCCACTCCTTTTTTTATGTAATTATTTCTTTACCAATATTTTAATAAAAAACAAAAATATTCGAATCAATAATTGGAACGAAAATGAAGTGATACGAAAGTATGATTAGTCTCCTTTCGTTTTAAGACTTTAGTCTAATTCCTATAAATTTTTTATTTCCTACTTCCAAGAAAATAGAGTTTTAATTTTATTAAAACTTTCTAATATATTTAATCCTTTAATCGTTAAAAGAAGGAGCAAATCTTCATAAAATAAACGAATAAATTAATAGTTTTTGTCAAA
Organism: Bacillus cereus group sp. BfR-BA-01382; assembly: GCF_022663475.1. Taxonomy (NCBI): domain Bacteria; kingdom Bacillati; phylum Bacillota; class Bacilli; order Caryophanales; family Bacillaceae; genus Bacillus; species Bacillus cereus group sp. BfR-BA-01382. The sequence goes on along the minus strand of NZ_JAKUFQ010000060.1, from coordinate 27,915 downwards.
ATTTTAACACAACAATACTTACTAACACACATCAGGGGGATATTAGGCTTAAATTAAGGAAAGATTTTAATAAAAAGCATTATAATGCTTTATGAAGGAATTACTGCATTAGGTGCTATTATGTTGTACGAGGTATTTAATATAGAAGTTTGTTGATAGAAATATCGGATCAATTAAATTTGATGATTGAAGAGTTTGTAACGAGAGATGAATATTGATTTCAAGCTTCATTTTAGGGGAAATAAACATCACAAACTACATGAATTAAAAAGTAGCCTTAAAGCAAAAGTCATATCCATGAAATGTTTAAATTCATATACAATTTTATACAACCACTTTTTTATAAAGCAAGAAAAGTGGTTGTATGTTTTAAAAAGTATTTTTTGTTACAAAATCATGCTACACATTTCATTAAACTACAACTACTCATTTTCTTTTTTCTTCTTTTGTTCCTCAGATGGCTCTTCTGTTGGATCTGGTTCTTGCTCATCCTTTTTGTTTAATTCATTATTTTTTTCCTCCTGTCTTTGTTCAGAAGGTTCCTCCGTTGGATCTGGCTCCTTTTCATCTTTTGGAGCTGGATTACAGCCAATTAATAATCCTACTGTAAATATGCTTGTCATTAATATTGAAAGCATTTTTTTATAATTCAATTAAAGCACCTCCTAAAATTAATATCCCTTGTATTGTTTCCAATTCACCATTCAATTTATCCAATCATTTGTGATGTTTCTTCCAAAATGACATTCCTTTAAAATCTTGCATACTTTTTGCCAAACTTTTTTACACTTGTAAAAAAGTTTTTTTGCATTTCCCTACCTATAATTGCTAATATAGTAGAGTAGAACTTTTATAGAGAGAAGGAAAATTATGCACAATGGAATTCGAATGACAACTTTGGTAAAAAGGGCTATGTTGGTTTGTGCGGGGGTATTATTTACATACGAAGCCGCTTTAGGATCAGTACATACTGCTTTAGCTAGTACAGAGGATGAAGCAAAATCTGTTCAACTTGTAAGTGAGATTCAAACATCTCTTGCTCCGAAAGAGGCTCCAAAGCATTATAACGGACAAGTTAGAAAAGTCGCTTACTTAACATTTGATGACGGTCCCGGAAAATACACAGCTGAGCTTTTAGATATGTTAAAGAAAGAAAATGCAAAAGCAACATTCTTCCTAATTGGTTCAAACGTAAAAGCTTTCCCTGATCTTGTAAAACGCGAAGATGCTGAAGGCCACTACGTTGGGATGCACAGTATGACTCATAACTACAAGAAACTTTACACTGAAGGTCATTATGTAGATGAAATGAAGGAAGATCAAGGCTTAATCGCTGGTGTTTTAGGTAAATCACCAGTATTAACTCGCCCATCTTACGGATCAATGCCAGGATTAAACGAAGCTCTTCGCAACAAAGTTGTAGAAAATGGCTTAAAGGTTTGGGATTGGACAATTGATTCTTTAGACTGGAAATATAACAAAATGCAAGTTGATGCTGCATCTGCTAAAATTGTAGAGAACGTACTACATGGTGCTACAAATCCAACAGAAGTTATCCTTATGCATGATATTCATCCACAATCGGTAAAAGCAGTACCTGGAATTATTAAAGGACTGAAAGAAAAAGGATATGAATTAGAAGCATATAATGAGAACGAACACTTCCCATTAAACTTCTGGCATGATAATCGTATGTAATGAAAAGACTTGATTCCCTCTAGTAGGTTATCAAGTCTTTTTTATCGTTTTGGGAAATTTCTTTGTTGCTCTTCAATAAAAAGAATAATCTTTTCTCTGTCCTCTTGTGTAATACTTATAGAAAATTCGTACTCCTCTTCCTTACACCATGAAGGGGTAAGTTCCTGAGATAATCGGACTACAATTTGAAACTCATCTTCATTTTCCCCCATTAATTCAAACGCTATATTAGGCTCTATGAAATCTAGTTCGGTATATGTAGGATTCGGTAATGATTGAAACCATTTTTTCATACGCTGTAAGTCGAACGTTTGTAGAAAAGGATCCATCGTTTCAAAAACTTTATTTCCTTCTGACAGTTTCGCTTTTACTATTAGCCAATTTCTATCACACTCCTCTTTTGCATCTTTAAATTGGTATTTCACCACCTCTAAATGTAATACTATTTTTTTATTTTGAAAATTCATAAATTCCTCCTCTTCTTGCTATAAAACTTTTACTTTATAAATTTGAAATTTATACGCCTTTCTTAACTTGTAAGACACTTTCTATCTCCCATTAATTTCAACTCTTAGATATAATGATTTTTATTTACTAATACATATGACTGATTTTAACATATCATCCTTTATACATTAAATAAATTTGATTTGCAATATAATCTGAACTAAAGTGAAGTCCATTCCTTATCCACCACATGATAATCCCTACCAAAGAGGCTGTTTTAATATCAACTGCAACGTAATCATCAGGTAAATTCTTTTTCGTATTCTCTCTTCTCGTTTCTATTAATTGCTTTAAAAATAAAAACAATTGCTCCTCAAATTGATTCATTTTAAATAATATAAATAAAAAATTTCGGTGAATATATAAATAATCTAGCAATTGTGTTAGCTTTTGTTTTTCTGATAAATCTTTTGCATGTATTAAATCAACAATTTTATTTGAATGCTCATTTAAAATTTCGCTAGTGATTTGGTCTAGTAAATCTTGAATATCTTGATAATGCAAATAAAATGTTGTTCGATTTAACCCTGCTTTTGTTGCGATTTTCTGAACCGTTAAGCTTGAAATAGTAGGATTCGCCAATTAGCAGGTGCTATTGGAACAGCAGTTATTATCACGGTGTATACAATTCAATCCACTTCACACATTTCACAGTTATCTAGTGAGAATGGAAATATATCAGCTATGCAAGTAACAAACTTATCTTCTATCTATAGATCAAGTGATGCGTACGTATTTATGTTAGTCTTATCTATTGTGGCTTTAATTATTGCATGTTTCACGCCTAAAAAAGTAATAATCAAAGATACGAAAGTAAATCTTCAAACAAAAAATGATAATTAAAAATTAAGCACTTAAAAGATGGTTCCAGAATTGTACCGTATCCATCTTTTTAAGTGTTTATGCACCATAATTATAATCCTTAATTACTATTTGAAGAGATTGTATTTTAATAAATAATCCTTAGAATTCTTAATACGGAATAGCTTATAAGTACATATTAATTATAAGGAGTGATATATTTATGGATTTTCTTTCACCTGAATATTTGTCTGCCTTATTAGCAATTATCGTAATCGATTTAGTGTTAGCCGGAGATAACGCCATTGTAATTGGATTAGCAGCAAGACGATTACCGAAAGATCAACAAAAGAAAGTTATCATTTGGGGAACCGTTGGAGCAATTGCTATAAGAGCTCTTGCTACTTTAGTTGTCGTTTGGTTATTAAAAATACCAGGATTACTTTTAATTGGTGGTGTACTTCTTATATGGATTGCTTACAAATTAATTGCTGAAGGCAAAGACCATGATATTAAGGCAGAAGAAGGATTTTGGTCTGCTATTAAAACCATTATCATTGCTGATGCGTTAATGGGTATTGATAATGTACTCGCTGTTGCAGGAGCTGCGCATGGTAACTTTTCTTTAGTAATCATCGGGCTATTAGTTTCTATTCCTGTAGTCGTATGGGGCAGTACATTGATTTTAAAATGGGTAGATCGTTTTCCTGTCATCATTACGATTGGAGCAGCGGTTTTAGCTTATACTGCTGCAAAAATGATTGTAGATGAGAAATGGTTCGCTGGATTTTTCGAAAGTAACCCTTTCATTAAATGGGCATTTATCATTATGATCATTGTTGGTGTAGTGTTCTTCGGAAAAGCAAAACAAAAAGCAACAGCTAGTTCTGTCTAATAATGATGGTATATTTACAAATAAAAAGCGCTATTCATATGAATAGCGCCTTTTATTATTTAGCTTCCCCTTCCGGAGTCGTTTTTACCTTCGTTTTGTTTTTATCACGATTGTTATAGTTATACTTCGAACGATCTACTGGAGTGAATCCTTCCGGTGTGTAGAATCGTAATAAGTCACCATTTACGACTTGGTCAGAGTATTTTAGTGAGTTTTGAACCATTTGTTCATTTTTCTTTATTTCATCTGTAAATTCTACAGGTTTTCCAGTTGTTGTATCATAGTATTTGCCGTTTAGTGCAGTAACAGTTGGGCTTACGTAGTTACCGTTACGGAACGCAACGACTTGTTTATGCTCTGGTGATAATAAATCTGAACCGAATTGAACATAGTTTTTCGTATCTGTACCTAGTAAGTGTAATAACGTAGGAAGAACGTCAATTTCACCGCCATATTGATGTTGTACGCCACCTTTCACTCCTGGTACACGAACGATTAAAGGCACACGTTGTAACTGTGCATTTTCAAATGAGTTCATTTCTTTACCCATTACTTTTGACATTGCTGCGTTATGATTATCTGAAATACCGTAATGGTCTCCGTACATAACGATAATTGAGTTATCATATAAACCAGATTGTTTCAAGTAATCGATGAAGCCTTTTACAGATTCATCTAAATAGCGTGCTGTTTGGAAGTACGTATCTACTGATGAATCACCTGTTGTTGCTGGTTCAATCGTTGCTTCTGCCTTATCAATTGGATAAGGGAAATGGTTCGATAACGTAATAAACTTCGTATAGAACGGTTGTTTCAACGTTTGTAATAACGGAATAGATTCATTAAAGAACGGTTTATCTTTTAATCCGTAGTTTACTACGTCTTTTTCATTCATATCGTAGTATGACGCATCAAAGAATTTATTAAAACCAAATGATTTATAAATATCGTCACGGTTCCAGAATGTTTTGTAGTTACCATGGAATACTGCTGATGTGTATCCTTGTTGTCCTAAAATAGCTGGTGCTGATTGATACGTATTATGAGATTTCGTTGTAAAGACAGAACCTTGCGGTAAACCAAACATTGAATTCTCTAACATAAACTCCGCATCAGATGTTTTCCCTTGTCCTGTTTGATGGAAGAAGTTATCAAAGTATAGCGTATTCGCATCTTTTGTAAATGAGTTTAAGAACGGTGTAACTTCTTGACCATTTAATTTGTAATCAATTAAGAAGTTTTGGAATGACTCTAAATGAATATAAATTACGTTCATTCCCTTTCCTTTACCGAAATACTCAGGATTTGGACTTGCATAAGTTGATGTTAAATAATTTCGTACTTCTGTCATATTATCGCCATCAGCTAATGCTCGTTCTGTCGATGCTTTCGCACTTTGAATTCCATCATAAATTGTGTAGTTGTATGCCCCTAAATATTTCACAATATAATTACGGTCAAACGTTCTTGTTAATAATTCCGGACGGTCAGACTCTGCAAGACCTAAATTAACACTGAATAATAAAATACCTGCTACAAATACTAGAGATACTTTATGCTTCGCAACACGAATTGGTTTTGGATTTGCAAATTTTGTTGCAACTAACACAATTAATATAATCGTGTCTAAGAAGTATAGTGGATCATAAAGATGTAGCAACGCAAGAATACTACCACCTAAATCTCCAAAGTTATTCGTTTGTGTTAATGTTGGGAACGTAATAAAGTCACTGAAAAAGCGATAGTAAACTACGTTTGCATATAAAAGAATCGACAATAACAAGTTGATAACAATTAACCAAATATAAGATCGCTTCCCTTTTGCAAATAATGCAAGTCCTAAAAATAGAACTGCTGAACTAAGCGGGTTAAAAAACAGCAAGAATTTTTGGATTGTGTTTGAAATTCCTAAATTAAATTCCGTTACATAGGCTGCATACGTTTTGAGCCACAATAAAATAACGGCAAACAGAAAGAATCCAAAATGATTGCTTAACACACTTTTGCTCTTTAATAAGAACTGTTTCATTTCTCCACCTCTTTTGATCATCCAAGGCTTATTTTTTATAAGTCTGTCTCTCTATTCGATTTTTCTTCTTCAAATAGATTTTTTTATTTAACTATATGAAGAATATTAGTAATTATAATTTGAAGCTTGTATTTATTCAACTATTTCTTTTTAAACATTTTGACCTTGGTTTCTATTTAATAAAATAAATTTGTAACATTTCCTGTTTTCTCCCAAGATTCATCCACTAATTATGACATCCCATACTATATACCTTTATAAACTCATTCGCAAACTATTCTATCTCCAATTTTGGTACATATTTCACATGACAAAATAATGTTATTTAATTATATTGCTCACCTTACATTCCCCTGCTTCAACTAAATCTTAAAGTCATTACATCTCTTCCATACATGAAAAATCCTCATGTTCACTAATATTATATTTGAATAATTATTCATTTGCCCCCACCAATGGTGTTATGTTTTCTCGACAAAAAAACTCGCTCTAAAAAGAGCGAGTTTTTTCATTATATATTATTGACCTTTGTACATTGCATCTACTTGTTTTTGAAGTTCTTCATTTTCTAAGTACTCATCGTAAGTTGCTTCTTTATCGATTACACCGTTTGGCGTTACTTCGATAATGCGGTTTGCAATTGTTTGTACGAACTGATGGTCATGAGATGTGAATAACATTGTACCTTTGAAAGCAATTAAACCGTTGTTTAATGCAGTGATAGACTCAAGGTCTAAGTGGTTCGTTGGATCGTCAAGTGTGATTACGTTCGCACCACTTAACATCATTTTAGATAACATACAACGAACTTTTTCGCCTCCAGATAATACAGAAACGTTCTTCTTAACTTCTTCACCTGAGAATAACATACGGCCTAAGAAACCACGTAAGAAGCTTTCTGACTCATCTTGTGGAGAGAATTGGCGTAACCAATCAACTAAGTTATAGTCACTGTTCTCAAAGTATTTAGAGTTATCTCTTGGGAAGTAAGATTGAGATGTTGTAACACCCCATTTGAATGAACCGCTATCTGGCTCCATTTCACCCATAAGGATTTTAAATAATGTTGTCATCGCGATATCGTTACGACCGATAAATGCAACTTTATCACCTTTATTTAAAGTGAAGTACACATTATCTAACACTTTTTCGCCATCAATTGTTTTAGAAAGGCCTTCAACAGTTAATAAGTCATTTCCTATTTCACGCTCAGGTGTGAAGCCAACGAATGGGTAACGACGTGATGATGGTCTAATATCATCTAATGTAATTTTATCTAATAATTTTTTACGAGAAGTTGCTTGTTTCGCTTTAGATGCGTTTGAGCTAAAGCGTGCAATGAAGTTTTGTAACTCTTTTACTTTCTCTTCTTTTTTCTTATTAGCATCTTGTGTTAATTTTAAAGCTAATTGGCTTGACTCATACCAGAAGTCATAGTTACCAACATAAAGTTGAATTTTACCGAAATCAAGATCAGCCATGTGCGTACATACTTTATTTAAGAAGTGACGGTCATGGGATACAACGATTACTGTATTTTCAAAGTTCATTAAGAAGTTTTCTAACCATTGAATCGCTTTTAAGTCCAAGTGGTTGGTAGGCTCATCTAGTAATAGAATATCAGGTTTACCGAATAATGCTTGAGCAAGTAATACTTTTACTTTCTCTGCACCAGTCAATTCTGATAATTTTTTGTCATGAAGATCTTCACCAATACCAAGACCTTTTAGAAGGATTGCAGCTTCTGACTCAGCTTCCCAACCGTTAAGCTCAGCGAACTCACCTTCAAGTTCTGCAGCACGCATTCCATCTTCATCACTAAAGTCTTCTTTCATGTAAATAGCATTTTTCTCTTGCATTACTTTGTAAAGTTGCGTGTGACCCATAATTACTGTTTCTAATACTGGGAACTCTTCATATTCGAAGTGGTTCTGTTTTAATACTGCTAGACGCTCACCTGGCGTAATATGTATATCACCTGTTGATGGTTCAATTTCTCCAGATAAAATCTTTAGAAATGTTGATTTACCAGCACCGTTTGCTCCGATTAAACCGTAGCAGTTACCTGACGTGAATTTTATGTTAACATCTTCAAATAATTTGCGATCCGCGAAACGCAAACTAACGTTACTTACTGTAATCATTTGTGTCCTCCTACTAATACCGCTTATTTCAGCGTTTTCTCACCGATTGTCTTAAAAAATCGCATATTACGACTCAATTATTGTAGACTATAGCTATTATATAGTAGAAGCTGGATGAATAGCAACGGTTGATTACCTTTCTACAATGAAATCGGATAGTTTTTATCCATTCCCTTAGCTATGGTATGTATATCATCGACCTCTTTCTCATGTTACCATTCACTTCTCGTTGTGTAATACATTGGATTCATTTTCCATTTAAGATTTTATATATAGAAAAACTGTAGAGAAATCATCCCCTACAGTCTTCACTTATTTCGTATTTATTATTTTTTCTTTATAACTCTTCAATTTACTCGTTAACCCCATTAAAGCAGGTAACAATATCGGCATCACGATTAAAGCTAATAGTAATAGTGCAACGCCAACAACTGATGCAACTTGTATAAGTGTTAACACACCTGATGGAATTAATGCTGCAAACGTCCCTACTAAAATTAGCGCCGCCGATAATACAACTCCTCCTATATGACGAGATGCAGTTACAATTTTTGTTACCGAATCCCCTTCGATCTCGTTATAGCGCATCATTACGAAAATACTATAATCCACTCCTAAAGCGACAATCATAATGAAGCTAAAGAATGGAACATTCCAGCTTAATGTATCTACATGTAATACATGTGCACTAATTTGTTCGCTTATACCAAGTGATGCGAAGTACGCTAATAGTAATGAGCCAATAATAAATATTGTGTTTAGTAGTGAGCGTGTAATTACGATTAATACAATGGCAATTCCAATTAACATAATTGTAGCTGTACGTAAAAAATCTTGACCTGTTACTTCTTTTAAATCAACGTTTCTAGATGTTGTTCCGCCGATCGCTGTTTTCGCATCATGTAATTCCGTTCCCTTTACAGTGCCATCGATTGTTTTATTAATTTCTTGAATAATTGGCATCGCTTCTTTGGAATACGGATTTACATCTAAAATGATGGTCATTTTAGCAATTTTTCTATCCTGTGACATGTACGTGTTCAATGCTTTTTGGAAATCTTCTCCCTCTAGCACTTCTTTTGGAATATAAAACTTCTCAGAGCTTTTCGACTCATTGAGCTCCCCTAAATATTTCTGTGCGTCATGCAGGCCATTACTTACTTTTCCAAGCCCTTCTGTACTTTTAGATAAACCGGATTGTAATTGCCCCATCTTTTCTTGCAGGTCTTTAAGGCCCGTTAAAAGTTGTCCTTGTCCATCGTTTATTTTCGTTAATCCAGATTGTAACTCAACTGATTTATTTGCAATTTGTTTTGAACCTGCAGTACCTTCATTTAATCCATTTTTAAGATCCGCTGCTCCCTTTTGTAACTTATTAACTCCAATGCCCATTTCTTTTAAGCCATTGTCCACTTTCCATAACGATTGATTCGCTTCTTTAAATGAACTCATCGCCGTTTTGTGCTGGGTTGCTAATTGATTTAATTCATTTGAAAGTACGCTTAATTTTTTTTGTGCCTCTTTAGCAATCCCTATCATTTGTTGTATGTTTGGATCATTCGCTAATTCTGGTTTCGTTTGAACGAAATTGGTCATTAACATTTCAATTTGTTCATATCCTTTTTTCGCACCGTCAATCGCTTGATCAATACTTCCGAAGTATTGATCGTAAGAACTTAAACCTTTTTCTAACTGTGCATAACCAGTATGAAGCTGTGACGTTGCATTGGATAGGACATTTATATTTTTATTTACTGAAGTTAACCCACTCTCAATTTGCTGCGCTCCTTGTGCACCTCCGTTTATGCCGCTGGATAATTGATGTAAAGCTGTTCCTAATGCTGATACCCCATTTTTCGCCTCGTTCGTTCCATCAATTAATTTTTGAACATTCGCAAGACTATTTGAATCATTACTTCCCATTTTATTTTTCGCATCCGTTAATCCATCATTAATTTCCTTTATGCCACCATCGGCATCTCCTAATCCTGTATTCAATTCTCCCGCTTGCTTATTTAAATATAATTCTTTTATCTTCTCACCAGTTGGACGTGTTGGTGCATATACTTCTGACACACCTTTAACTTTCGAAATTTTATCAGTTAATTCATCTAAAATTTGTAGAGAAGTTCCTTCATCCAGCTTTTTATCAGATTGAATGACTAATGTACTCGGTGAAGAGAAACCAGGCGGAAAATGATCTTCTATTACGTTAATACCTATCTTTGATTCATACTTATTATCCACTTCAAATAAATCATTGTAATTCAGTGTAGTAGAGTATTTTAATACGAAAGGAATCGATATTACGAGTACGATGATTAAAGCGATAAATGGCCTTGCTACTGAATTTTTCGCAAAGAATCCCCATAAGCGACTATCCTCATGACCTTTAAATGTTTTTACTGGATAAAACATTCCTTTTCCTAAAAGCACCATAAAAAATGGATTTAACGTAGTTAATACGAGTAATAATACTGCGACACCAATTGCTACGGCTGAAGTAGATTGATATAATTTAAAACTCGCTAAAGCAAGAGATGCAAAACCAATTAGTACTGCTATCCCACTATATAAAACGGTTTTCCCTGCCGATTTAAACGTTTCTTTCGTAGCTAAAAATGCATTTTCTTGTTTACTTAATTCTTCCTTAAACCTTGTATATAATAAAATGTTATAGTCTGTTCCAACCCCAAACAGGACAACAACTACAAACACTTGTGTAAAGTTAGAAAACGGAAAATTAAATTGATCTACTAGATGGGCAATAATCCCCATTGAAACTAAATATGATACACCCACTGTAAGCAGAGAAACGATTGGAACAATTGGTGAACGAAATACAATGATTAATACAACTAAAATGAAAATGATAGAAATAACTTCTGTCTTTTTCACTCCCTCTTGAGAGGATGTAAGAAAATCACCCGCTATTAAATCACTTCCTGTTAAGTACGTTTTAACTCCCTTCGGTTTAATTTTATTATGAAGCCCATTTGCAATTTTTGATATTTCACCATGTTTTTTATCTACAGAAATTTGCGTTAAAATGGTCGTATTGTCTTTAGATATCAATTGTTTTTCCAAGTCTTTATTATCTAAATGTGAAACAACTTCCTTAATTCCTAATTGCTCTTTTTCATTTTGTAAAGCGTTGATTGTTTTTATTATTTCATCTTTTTGCTCAGTTGTTAAAGCTGCTTTACTTCCACTATTAAAAACAGCTATAACATCATATTTTTCTGTCCCGTCTTTATCCATCTCTCTTATCATTTTGTCAGCGATACTACTTTGCTCTGTATTCGGAATCGTAATATGCCCTTTTTCTTTCACTAATTTATCCATATTAGGCATCGTTACGATCATTGTAATAGTAATAACTATCCATAATAGAAAAGATAAACTTCTCCAATTTTTTAGCTTACTCATTTTAATCATCTCCCGTTTTGAAAGTATAATGTTAGTTCCGGAATGAATATTCATTCCTATTATTTTGAAACTATTTTTAGGAATGAACGTTCATTCCTATCATTCTATTGATTTATTCTATAGACCCTATTAAACTAATCTTTTCCGGAATGAATGTTCATTCCTTTGGTTGCACAAATACCCTCTCCTACTTTCATTTTTTAAATCTATTTAGGAATGAATATTCATTCCTGTCCTTATAAAGCTATAGAATCAAATGATTCTAATAGCATTCCAAGAGCTTTCTTCCAATTCTTTTACTAACTCTTTCGAGTATTCTAATTGCCCTGTTGCAATTACTTTCGTTAATGCTTCTAGCGGCTGATATACAATAATAATTAAAGCAACTGGAGGCAATGGACGAAGAAAACCTTTTGCGATTCCATCTTCAATAATATTCATAAAGAAGCCTATAAAATCGTCAAATATTTTCTTACTTTGTTCATCAAGAAAATAACTGTCACAGTGAGAATTTGTAAATAAAAAAGCGTCCACATTGTTTCTCGCAAATTCAAATAAACGGTTGTACGTATGACTAAACTGTTCACGAATATTTGCTTCAACAGGAAAATCTGTTTTTATCATTTCAGAAAGCTCTAACATACTTTTTGAAAATAATGAGTTAACTAGTGCCTCTTTATTTTCAAAATAGCGATAAATAGTACCCGCACCGACTTTTGCCTTTTCAGCGATCATTGGAATTGTCGTACCATCGTAACCACGCTCTGCAAAAAGTTGCATCGCAGCATCAAAAATATCCTCTTGTTTGTTTTTAGCCATTTTTTCCACCTCTATTTTTAGGAATGAAAATTCATTCCGTTTTTAATTATAAATTACAAGGACTAAAAGTCAAGTGCGTAACTACGTATAGTTGCAATTTTAATCCCTTGTTTGTGAATCAATTTATATCAGCGGTTTTTAGAATACATCGACTTACCGACAAAAACGAGAACCAAAGAGAAAACCGTCCCAAATTTTGTTTGGGACAGCCCCATTTCCTATTTAAAGCTTAAAAGAAATCATAAATAAAAGCTTTACGTACTGGAACTATATTCTCAAATGCTTGTATTTCCTCTTCGCTTCCGCTAATGAATTCTAGTTCATTAAGTTCTAACGGACGCTTGTAGCCAAACATTATTGTAGATAATGCGTTAATATCCAGCTTAATTCCTTTATCTATTGTTTCCTCTTTCATAATTGTTATTTCATGATTCGCAAGTCTCACTGTTACGTTATTCCACGGAGCAAATGCGTCTGTAATGTGTAGGATCACTTCTTGCTGTACATTGTTCCAGCTCAACTCATATTGTTTTAAGAACTGCTCTACATCTACAATTCTTCCCATAAAATATGGTTTTATTTCTGTCTTCACGCGTAGCTCTTGCAATGAATATAGCAACGGTTCGTTTTCACTTACTGTCATTTCAAGTTCTTTAATCATAGAATCATGCTGGCAAATAAAGTTCCACAGACCATTTCGTGCTTCATTATGCAGTGGTACAAATTCTTCTACTGTCATTTTATAGTTTTCTATTTTGTATAACATGTAACCTGCTGCCTTTTTATTTTCATCATAGTAAATCGCTAATGTTAAATCATCATAAACTGCTTGTAACCACCAGTTCTTCTCTCGAACTAACATACCTGAAAAACGTTCTGCAAATACTTCATAGAGCTTCTCGACTTCTTCTGGATGATTTTCTTTATTGAAACGTTTCACAGTGCCATTTACTTGTTTTTTCATCACTAAATCGCTCTTAGTCATATGACATGTGACTAAATTCGCACAAAGTTCCCAGCCGTATTTACGGTAAAATGAAACAGCAAATGGATGTAACATAGAGACTGTATAGCCATCTTTTTTCATTATTTGAAGTGAATGTTGAAGTAGCTCTTTTACATACCCACTTCTTCTGTACTCTGGATACGTCGCTACTCCTGCAACGCCACCCATTTTAAATTTTTCTTTACCTATGTAAATATGAAACGGAATAAGATGTAGTTTTGCTGCTAAGTCTTCCCCTTCCATAATGCCGTATATTTCATGACTTTCCTTCATCTTTGTAAGTTGCTGCTGTAATCGTTCCTCATCTACTTTATATTGAAAAGCGTATTCTGATAAACGTAATGCTTCTCTGAACTTATCTTCTTTTAATTGCATGACATTCATATAATTCTCCTCCATTCTCCGTTTGAATTGTATCACAATTCTCACTATTATAGTTCGGTAAGTGAAATTACAAGGACGTTTTAACAAAAAAAGCAGATACATCACGTATCTGCTTTCCATCTTTATTATTTAGCTAACTTTTGAAGTTCATCAAAGAATGTAGGATATGATACACCTACTGCTTCTGCATCTTCAATAATTATTTTCCCTTCTGCCAGGCAGCCAGCAATCGCAAGCATCATTCCGATGCGGTGATCACCGTAACTATTTACTGTATTGCCTTTTAAAGCTGATTTTCCGTAAATGATCATGCCGTCATCAGTTGCTTCTATGCGAGCTCCTAGTTTCGTTAACTCCGCAACGACTGTATCAATACGATTTGTTTCTTTTACTTTTAATTCGTGTGCATCTCTAATAACTGTAATACCTTCTGCTTGTGTTGCCGCTAAAGCGATAACTGGAATTTCATCGATTAGTCTTGGAATAATATCCCCACCAATTTCAATTCCTTTTAATGAAGATGTTTCAATCGTAATGTTTGCAGCTGGTTCTGATGCGCCTTCGTTAATCGGCTCTATAGTAAATGTAGCACCCATTTTCTCTAAAACATCAATAATACCTGTACGAGTTGGATTCATTCCTACATTTTGTAATATTAGTTTACTATTTGGGATGATTGCACCTGCTACTAAGAAAAATGCTGCTGATGATACGTCACCTGGCACTTGAATGTCTGTTGCTGTTAATTTTTGTCCACCTGAAAGCTTCACTGTCTTTCCTTCTCGAGTTACTTTAACACCAAATGCTTCAAGCATTCTTTCCGTATGATCGCGGGAAATATGTGGTTCTGTAACAGCTGTTACACCTTCTGCGCGAAGCCCTGCAAGTAAAATAGCTGACTTTACTTGTGCACTTGCAACAGGAGAAATATATTCAATTGCTTTTAAATCTCCACCACGTATTGTTAGCGGTGTAAATGTTCCTTCTTCTCTGCCGTCAATGTTTGCACCCATTTGTTTTAATGGGTTTGTTACACGCTTCATCGGTCTTTTTGCGATAGATTCATCACCTTGTACGCAAGAGAAAAATGGTGTGTTAGCTAATATACCTGACATTAATCGAATTGTTGTACCAGAATTACCAACATCTAATACAGCTTTCGGTTCTTGTAAACCTTCTAATCCTTTACCAACTACAGTAACTTCATCACCGTTTTGCGTAATTTCTACTCCCATTTCTTTAAAACATGAAATAGTACTTAAACAGTCTGCACCGGACAAGAAACCTTTAATTGTTGTTTTCCCTTCTGCAATCGAACCGAACATAACAGCACGGTGTGAAATGGATTTATCACCTGGGATTGTAATATTGCCATTCAATCCGTTATTAACAGGTTGTATTGTTCTTTCTTTCACGTTTTTCACCTTCTCATTTAAATTGTTTCATAAGTTTGGTATTCTTCTTCTCCAAGCGCTAGCTTTGCTTTCATACGATCTTCTTCCCTTTGGAAGCTAATACGTAATACCCCAAGCAGTCCTTCACGCGCTTCTAATATTTGCAAGTTCGTAATACTAATTTCCTCGCGCGCTAAAATACTCGTAATATGAGCCAATGCCCCCACCTTATCTAATACATCAACGTATAAGTCGTGATAAGCAGGAATTGCACCACTCTTTCTTACTGGTAAAGAATCACGGTATTCTTTCGCATCTGCAAAATAGTTTTGAATCTCGCCTGCATCTCCAGTAGAAACTGTCTTATATAAACCTTCCATTTCAGAGATCCACTCTTTTAATAATACCATTAAATGCTCTCGATTTTGCTTTACAATATCACTCCACATTTTCGGACTACTAGATGCGATACGTGTAATATCTTTGAAACCTCCAGCAGCTAGCTGATGAATGAGCGGATTATCTCCTGCATGCTTCTCAACTTGCTTTACTAAACCTGCTGCGATAAGATGCGGGAAATGACTAACGATCCCTGTTACATAATCATGTTCTTCTGTATTTAAAACAAGAAAATGTGATCCTGTTCCTTTTAACCATACTTTAAGGTCTTCCACTTGTTCATTTGGTACATGATTCATCGGTGTTAAAATGTAAAATGCATTTTCAAATAAATGCGCCTTTGCGCTTTCAACTCCCGTTTTATGAGAACCCGCCATCGGATGTCCCCCAATGAAAGAAACTTCCTTTGAAAATAAAGCTTCCGCTTCGTTCATAATAGACCCTTTTGTACTACCAACATCAGTCACTATAACATCTTCTCGTAAACGGAATGACGCAAGTTTGTGTAATAACTTCTTCGTTTCTTCAACTGGAGAAGCAAAAACAATTAAATGTGCCTCTTCACATGCATGTTGTAAATCAACTGCTATTTCATCTACTACGTGTAATTCTTTTGCACGCTCTACTTGCTCTTTAAATATATCATAACCTGTTATCATTACATCGTGCTCTTTCTTAATTGCTAATGCGAGAGAGCCTCCTATTAAACCTGTTCCAATTAATACTACCTTTTTACGCATTTGCCTCATCTCGAGACTTACTTTTTTTATTTTCAAAGTGTTGTTTTAACACTGAAATCACTCCTTCATTTTGCTCCCTTGTTCCAACTGTAATACGGACACCATTTGGGAATGGACGAATAATAAACCCTGCATGTGCGCAAGCTTCATAAATCTCTCCAGCATTATCTACCGGTAAGAAGATGAAATTAGTTTGTGACGAATAAAATGGTATACCGTTTTCCTTACAGAAACTCTCGTATTGCTGTAATCCTTCTGTATTCACGCGAACTATTTCTTTAATAAACTCGTCATCACTAAAAGCAATTGTAGCTGCTTTTTGCGCTAATGAAGATACGTTAAATGGTAAACGTACAACATTTAATTTCTCAATTAGCTCTTCCTGTCCGATCGCATATCCAACGCGGAAAGAAGCTAATCCGTATGCTTTAGAAAACGTTCTAAGTACAAGAATGTTTTTATGTTTTTCTAAAAGCGATAATGTCTCAGGGAAGTCTTTTGCTGTTACGTATTCATAGTACGCTTCATCAATGACAATTAACGTATTTTCACTAATGCCTTCAATAAATTGAGTTAATTTTTGCTCATTCACATATGTGCCCGTCGGGTTGTTCGGATTACAAATCCATACGATTTTCGTATTATTATTTACCGCTGACGAAATTTCGTCTAAATCGTATACACCTTTATTTAAAGGAATTTCTTTCACTTCACAGCCTTCAATAATCGCATGATGACGGTACTGCGGGAATGTTGCACCTGCTGTTACAATGTTATCTCCCGCTCGTAATACGGCGCGGCTTATTATTTGAATGATTTCATCTAAACCACTACCACAAAGTACTTGTTCCATTTGCACATGCAACTTATCTGCGATTGTTTGACGGAGCGTTGTAGCACCTCCGTCAGGATATAAAGAATGTTCCAACCAAGATTTTTGCAACTCTTCTAAAACTCTCGGTGAACAACCGAATGGATTTTCATTCGATGCTAATTTCACAAACGAATGATCTCCGTACACTTCTTTCATTTGTTCTGGTGATTTACCTGGTTTATATGGTTGTAATGATGATAGTTGATCCTTTACTTGCACGTTAAACCCACCTTTTTATTAAAATTCTTTTGCGTAGTTATTGTGTTGCATAATGTTTTGTTTTAATAATTCCATACGATCTTTTCCGAATTGTTCGACTAGTGCATCTGCAAGTTCCCATGCCACAACAGATTCAGCTACTACACCCGCTGCTGGTACTGCGCAACTATCAGATCTTTCAATACTCGCTTGGAATTCTTCTTTCGTATCAATATCAACGCTTGCTAACGGTTTGTATAAAGTAGGAATTGGCTTCATAACGCCTCTTACGACAATTGGCATACCTGTTGTCATACCGCCTTCTAAACCGCCGGCATTATTCGTTTTTCTCGTGTATCCTTTTTCTTTATCCCACAGAATTTCATCATGCACTTTGCTTCCAGGTTGTCGTGCCGCTTCAAAACCTACGCCAATTTCAGCACCTTTAAATGCATTTATACTCATAATTGCACCAGCAAGTTTTGCATCTAATTTACGATCGTAATGAACGTAACTACCAACGCCAATTGGCATACCTTCTGCAATGACTTCCACGATGCCACCGATTGAATCTCCACTACTTTTTGCGTTGTCAATCGCATTCATCATTTCTTGCTCTACTTCTTTATCTAAACATCGAACTGGTGAGTTTTCAGTAATTGTTTGAATTTCTTCAATTGATAAGTTTGAAATATGTTTTGCTTTTACTCCACCAATTTCAAGAACATGTCCTGCAATTTCCACGCCTAATTCGCTTAAAATTTGTTTTGCAACTGCACCAGCAGCTACACGAACTGTCGTTTCTCTTGCAGATGAGCGCTCTAATACGTTTCTTATATCACGATGACCATATTTAATTGCTCCATTTAAATCCGCATGTCCGGGACGTGGTTTTGTAATTGTACGTTTCATGTCTTTACTTTCTTTTTCCGAAATTGGCTCGGCACCCATTACTTTCGTCCAATGTTTGAAATCATCATTTTTTACGATTAACGTAATCGGTGATCCAAGTGTCATCCCGTGACGAACACCACTTACAATTTCAACTGTATCTGTTTCAATTTGCATGCGTCTTCCGCGTCCATGACCTTTTTGTCTTCTTAATAATTCTTTATTAATATGTTCCGCCGTAAGTGTCAAACCTGCTGGTACACCTTCTAAAATAACTGTTAACTGCGGTCCATGTGATTCTCCAGCTGTAATGTATCTCATTTCTCTTGCCCCTTTACTATTTTTTTGTACAAAAAAGTCCCTACTGAGCGCTCAGTAGGGACGATGTTTATCGCGGTACCACCCTAGTTGTAGACAACTGTCGTCTACCTCTCTTCTTCTTTAACGATCGTTTGACCGTCTTCCCCTCCATAAGTTGTCGGGAAAGATGCTCCAAGGCTGTAATTCATGCTTACCTTTGTACTGATTCACACCGACCATCAGCTCTCTTTAACAGTGAGATAAGCACTACTGTTTCCTCTTCAATGCATATATGATATGAAATTAAGATAATTTATTTTTGAAACCTTTTAACTCATCCATGAATCTATGGAATTCTGGAATGTCCATTTGTTGTGCAGAATCTGATAATGCAACTGCTGGATCTGGATGCACTTCAGCCATTACTGCATCTGCGCCAATTGCAAGTGCCGCTTTCGCTGTTGGTAATAATAAATCTCTGCGTCCAGTTGAATGTGTTACATCAACGATAACTGGTAAATGTGTTTCTTTCTTTAAAATTGGTACTGCAGAAATGTCTAATGTGTTACGTGTTGCTCTTTCGTATGTGCGGATACCACGCTCACAAAGAATAATTTGATCGTTGCCTTGCGCAATGATGTATTCCGCTGCGTTAATGAACTCATCAATTGTTGCTGCTAATCCACGTTTTAATAATACTGGTTTGTTAACTTTACCTACAGCACGTAATAAATCGAAGTTTTGCATGTTACGTGCACCAACTTGAATTACATCAACGTAGTCTAATGCCATTTCAACATCGTTCGGATTTAAAATTTCACTAATAATTGCTAAGTCGAACTCGTCTGCTACTTGACGTAAAATTTGAAGTCCTTCTACTCCTAAACCTTGGAAATCGTATGGAGATGTTCTCGGTTTGAATGCACCGCCGCGCATTAATTTTAAACCTTGATCTTTCATCGCTTGCCCTACTTGACGAACTTGCTCTAAGCTTTCTACTGCACAAGGTCCCATGATGAACGTTTGTGCTCCGTTTCCAATCAATTCACCTTTTACATCAACGATTGTATTTTCTTGTTTCTTTTTACGTGATACTAGTAACGCTTTGCGGTTATCATCTTCTTGTAACTCTAAGCTTGCTTTGAAAATCGTTTTGAAAATATGTTGAACAGTTGATGTTTCGAATGGTCCTTCGTTATGCTCTGCGATCATATCAAGTACTTCACGCTCACGTACTGGATCAAAGCGTTTCGTACCTTGTACTTGCTTTTGCTCTCCAATTTTTTGAACAATTTCACCACGTTTGTTTAAAAGGTGTAATAGTTGTAAGTTAATTTCATCTACCTGTTTACGTAATTGATCTAATTCATGATTTGCCATTTGGAAATCCTCCTCTAATGTTTTAAAAGTATAGTAAGAGAATAAAAGATTCTCTATTTTCTGAACTGGTTAATTATACAAATTTATAGTGGAATCGATACCTCTTCTTATTTTAAACTAATAATTCGTACAAAGACATGAACTACTAGTTAAAAACCCACTTTTTTGTACAAAAAAGCCCTACTGATGCAATCAGTAGGGACGATATTTATCGCGGTACCACCCTAGTTGTAGACTTCTTTCGTCTACCTCTCTTCATTGTTAACGATCATCTGACCGTCTTTCCCTTCATAAAGACAAATACTATCTTTACTACGAAAAAGATGCTCCAGGACTGTAATTCGCTCTTGTTTTTGTACTGGTTCGCACCAACCACCAGCTCTCTGTTACAGGGAAACAACAACTACTGCTTTTCCTTTCAATGCATGACTATTTTATTTTCAAGTTGGACCACTAAAATACAAAAAGTCCCTACTGAATAAATCAGTAGGGACGATATTTATCGCGGTACCACCCTAGTTGTAGACTAACTTTCCGTCTACCTCTCTTCACTGTTAACGATCAATTGACCGCTTTTTCCTCATAAAGACAAACTATCTTTATTACGAAAAAGATGCTCCAAGACTGTAATTCATGATTATCCCTGTACTGGTTCACACCAACCACCAGCTCTCTGTTACAGTAAGACTAACCACTACTGTGATCTCTTCATTGCACTTTGTTTATTCAAATGTTTTTGAAATTGAATAAGTATGATTCGTATTATAGAACGCTTTTTAAAACACTGTCAACAACTTTTTATATATTTTTTTAAAATTCCACTTTCATCCTATAATTCTTTTTGTAAATCACCCATTACAATTCCTATGCGAATTATTTCATTTTCTAGTAAATGTAAAACATATTCCTCTACTTCATACTGAACTAATAATTCTTTTATTTGTATGATTTCTTTTTCAAATAAAACGGCTTCGTGACATGTTTGTAGTAAAATAAAAAACACATTTGCAAACATTTCTTTATGCGCTTTCATACTTTCTTTTTTATGAAGCATTTCAATCAATAACTGCTTCATTTCCTCACCTGTACATTTACCATGTACACTTGAAAATGCACGAGACATAATACATAATCCTTTTTCTAATATTTCATCCATGTATAAGATAATACGTAAAAGCATTACATATTCTCTCGCAGTTATCTCACCCATTTTTGGTCGTTCTCGTAAAAATACACTGAGCCAAGCTGTCCAAAATTTTTGTTGTTCTTTTACGCTTAATGTTTTGACGTAATAGCATAAAAACTGCATAAATTTAATTTTATTTTCTTCATTTTCTAGTATGAGTAAAGGGTATAACCACTCTGTTTTTTGCTCCCAATATAGTACACATTTAATAAATACAAAGCTAAGCCACTTCAAGAAAGCTTCCCTCGTATGCGGATGTAATACTTCCAAATGTTCTATCGCATACTTAATAAAACGCTTCATTTCTGTAAATAAAGGTAAATTTATTTGCGTGTAACATAAACCAGCCCATGCATATTCCGTAATTTCATTTTGTTTTTTTAAATCTAAGTATGGTAACAAATATTTTCGGCACCATTGCTTTTCAATATGATATAGAAATGTAATATCTGCTATTAAACGAGCAAACATAAAGTTTGTTCGTTCCAAATTAACTCTTACTTGTTCTTCAAATAAAAATAAATATTCATATACATTACGATCGTATAAATGATCATATGATAACAACTTTAATAATACAGCCGTCATTTTCCCAACAGGATGCTGAATTGATTCATTGTAAAAATCTTGTTTTCCAAGCTTAAAATCCGTATCACTCTTCATAACTTGAGGAAACACTGAAAAAGCAAAGCGTTTTACAACACGTATACTATTCTCTTCTAACTCTTCTAGTCGATTACTAATTTCATATAGAAAACTACTAATTAACCAATGATAAGCAGTATTTCTAACAAATTTCTGCAATAGCGGAATAATTTTTTGGATTTGATCATTTGTCAATCCTCGGTTATTTCGCCATTCTCTAATACAAACAAACCATACTTCATTACTTATTTCTTGCACTCCTACTAATTGATATGCGAATGAAATACTCCACTCTGTATTCAATTTACATGCTTTTGATAACATCTCTAAAAAATGGCGTTGTTCAAAAACACCATCTTGCGAAAATTGCCGAACTTGCTTCATAATTTCAACATCTTTCAGCTGCAATAATCCGTCAGCTGTTACATTACAAGTAATGCTTTGCGCTGTATCCTCTTTCTTTTGTACACTGTATCGTTCAGAATGAAAATGAGGATGCTTTTGCTTCATTAACTCATACCCATTTGCCGTAGATGGACTATTTGAATCACACTTGAATAATAAGTCTAATACGAGACATGCATCAAATACCCTCTCTTCTGTAAGATGCTTTATTACAGTTCGAGTGACTTCTTCTTTTGTTTCTTCTAAACAATGTGCATAATGCCTTTTTAAAAGTTGAAAAACTTCGTGTTTATAAGTGAAATCTAAAAGAAGTCCTTCATGTAACAACCATTTCATTTTGTCATCTACACGAACAAAAATATTTTTATTCATCGCGTCAATTGCAATTCGCTTTTGAAGTACACTATTTGCTTCTATCATTTCTGTAATATAATAATCCGCTTTTTTCTCATTGTTTTCACATAAATAAGTTAGACACTCTTTTACAATTTGTATTAAAAATGCAAGATCATTTTGATGAAAATCTTTTTCTACATCTTCCTTATTTCTTTTTTTCAGTGCCGTTTGTCTTAACGACAACATTCTCAATTTTTCTAATCCGATCATCATAATTGGAACAGCATAATGGGTGATATATGGCCTCATCTTTTCGTTCCAAATTTGCTCCACATGAGAAAATGTAGATACTGGTAAGCGACTCGATTCCTCGAGTTCTATTGATTCTTGCGTATCATTTCCCCATTTTCTTACACGTTTCAACTTCAGTTTTCCATCTAAAATAAAAGTTAGTAACAATAAGGCAATTTCCTTATGCTCAGGAAAAGAACATTTTTGCAGTAACTTAGAAATCTTTTCTATAGAGCTACTATCTTTTTCAGCTGTTTCTAATAAAAAGAGTGTCCATCTTGCAAACAACAACGGATCCATCTTACTCTTCGTTTCGTTTAAGTAGTTACAAATCGTTCTCCATAATAACGGTGATATTTTAGAATAGTTTTTATAAATTAATTGAAATAATTCTTTCTGATGACTAAAAAGAAATTGTTCCACTAACCATTCTGCAAGTAATTCATCTACTTCATTATAGTTTGGCGTAAGCATAAACAAATTTTGTAATTTACCTTCTGCTTCTAACCATTCGACCCATTCATAATCATGAGCAAATTCCACAAAGTAACGAACTGTTTCAATTTTTTTAATTGATTGCTTTATGTATGATAATTGTTCCTGTTCTACTGACGGGGGAACCGTTACAATATCCCGAATACGCATTCTTTTCGTAATATAATTATCGCCCATTAATTCCGCCCAGCGTTTTACCGCTTTTACGAGGGATTGATGATTATTCACTTTATTCGGATACACAATTGGTCTTATCCCTAAATGTTCCCAGTGGTACGTATTTTCCCCTTGTGCGACAAAAGCAAATCGTCTTGTACTTGGTGGTAAACCAGTTGCTAAATATTTCATTACTGGGTCATTATGACTATATCCAACGAATAAAACGGTGTAATTCGAGAATAGATCGACTAAAAATCTTCTCGCCCACCCTTCGGTTAAGTAAGCCCTTCCAAAATCACCGTCTGTTAAAATTAAAGCCTCTTTCTCCTGTTCTACATTACCATGTATATAAGCAAGACCTTTAAATGCTCTCCCAGTCGGTAAAGCTGGAGCATAATAAACATTGATATCTCTATTTATTTCCTTAATTGCAGTTGTAAAATGTTGATCAAAATTTGTTGTTACAATGCGGATATCTGTATCTAAAGGAAATAACCTTGGAATTGCAAAATGCAATGGATTCGGTTTTGATTTCTCTATATGAACAAGATCTCTTGCAACTTGATGTACATCTTTTGTTTTTGCAATTTTACCAAGATAATAATCATGTGGTTCTGTTATTTCACGTTTTTCGACATATAACGTTTTTGCAATTGCATCAACTAAATCATCAAAATTCGGTAAGTTTGATTTCCCTTTCATAGAAACTCCCGCTCCAACAAATAACACTAACTTTCCTTGCTCAAGGTGATCGATTAACTCATCTGGAATTTCTACTTCTGAAGTAATCCACATCCTGGATTCCCCCTTACCTAAAAATGTCATACACTCTCATTTTACTATAACATTTTTCCGTTGTTTTTATAATATTTAGACTAAATTCCGAACATGAAAAAGTTTTACGTAAATAAATCCGTTACAATGTATGAACTCCAGAATTTATTGAAAAACTATGTATAAATCGGAGGTGTGAATTTTGAATGATTTCACAGTAGTGCTTATCAAGTTTATATCGTGCATTATCGCATTTAGCATTGGGCTTGCTTTATTTTTCCCTGCAACGTTTGTTCAAATTATTTCATTCAGTCTCTTTGTTACAATCGTATCCTACATGTTCGTTGATAAAATTATTTTAAATCGAATTGGCAATACTGGTGCCATTATGTCGGATTTCTTATTAACATATTTAAGCGTATGGATTTTCGGTAATATTTTATTAGACAACTATATGCAAATTGCATGGGGCAGTATCCTTTCTGCCATCGTCTTCACTTTATCTGAAGTAATCGTTCATCGCTTCTCAAACTCTCATACAAGGCACAACAATGATAACATTCGTATTAATCGCCGCTTTGCATATGGTACGGAGTTTGCTGAAGAACAAAATATATTGGATAAAGACAAGAAGAAGTAACATTTTAATGCAGGAGCACCCTTTTTAATTATGTGGTGCTCCTTTTTTGTATATTTTCATTATGGTACGTGAAATTATATAAACGATTATTTCAAAATATCGACTTACCGACAATATTTGACGCTTTTTTCTAATAAAAAAACTACCTCTTATTTAGAGGCAGCCACTTTCAAGTCTTTTAATGCAACAACATCCGCAAACGCTCCCAATACTGCGTTATGATGTTGCACAATATCTTCAGCACGTAACACTTCTGTATTAAATGTACTATGCGCATCACTCACTAACGTTACTTTATATCCTTCACTACATGCTCTGCGCGTTGTCGTATCTACACAATACTCTGATTGCATTCCCGAAAGAATAACGTGTTCAATTCCTTTCTCTTGTAACACTTCGCTTAAGTTTGTCTTATGGAATGAATCTGGCGTCGTCTTTTCAACAATATTATCTCCTTCTTGCGGAGCGATGGCCGCATGGATTCGCCATCCATCCGTACCTTTTTCTAACGGATGGTCTTTAGGACCGTTATGTTGGATATAAATAACTGGAATATCATTTGAACGACATTCCATAATAAGCTCTTGCAGTGTTTGTAAAAACTTTCCCCCATTATGTACTGGCATTCCAGCTGTATACATACCCGCTTGCACATCAATTACGATTAACGCTTTTTTCATTTCGCACAGCTCCCTTCGTTTATATAAGCCATTGCATATTCATTATAATTGTTTGTATTCCATCATCCAACAATCTTCTAATTTCCCCTCATGCAGCTCATGTTCCTTTAAAATCTTTACTTTTTTAAATCCGCATTTTTCATAACACTTTATCGCTCGTTCATTATTTACTTTCGGATCCATTGCAATTGCTTCTGCTCTCATTTCACCCATAATATATGTAATTGCTGCCTGAACGAGTTTTTGTCCAATTCCTTTTCCCCAATAGGCTGGTTCACCGATAAATTGGTCCATTCCCCATACATTTTGTGATTCTTTATAGCCATATAACGCTTTCCACTCTGAATCAACTGGGTACATTTGTATGTAACCAATCGGAACGGTATCAAATTCTATTAAACATCTTTTTTCATTATTGTTTGGATTATGCATAAAATGATCAAGCACCTTTTCTACAGACTGCGGATTATCTCGTCCTTCGTAATACCGCAGGACTGCTGGGTCCGTTAACCATTTAGAAACGATAGATGCATCATCTTCCATTACGTATCTAATCAATAAACCTTCTTTTTGAAAAAGCATATTATACCTCTATTATTCCTTTATATTTTTTCTTGATGTTATATCTTTCATTGCACCTACTAATGCATATGGTAGTAATGTAATCGAAAAAAATGCTGTAAATACGTTAAATTGCGGGATTGTATAGAGTGTGAACCATTCAGTGAAAAATTGAGAATTTAATATTCTATTAAAAAACTCTCCGCCTGGCCTAAAGTTTGGTGCCCACGCAGTTATTTTACACAAAATAAAGTGAAACTTTAATCAGTGGGGGTTTTGTTCATCCCCCACTGATTATTAGTTGAACCATTCGGGCTTTTACGGGCAGTTGATCCCCCACCTAACTTCTTCGCTTTCGCTGAATTTTGAGGTGGGGGTCTTACTGCCCGTTAATGCGGGATAAACAGTAACTGAACAATAAAAAATGCCCCTAGATAACGAAACCAAGTCCGTTTCCATATAGGTTGTGCATTTTTTAATATATCCCCCATCTAATCCCCTCCTTAAATATCCATCATATTAATTATACACTTTCCTCACTTTATTTGTTAAAATTTTCTATATAATTAATACCGTTGGGGGAATACATTATGTCTAAACCTATACTTACATCCACTTTAATCATTCTTAGAGGAAACTCCGCAAGTGGTAAAACAACGATTGCAAAGCAACTACAAGAACATTTCGGACAAGGTACACTTTTAGTATCACAGGATGTTGTGCGTAGAGATATGCTTAGAGTACACGACACAATGGGTAATTTATCACATGATTTACTATTTGAAATTACAAAGTACGGAAAAGGAAAATGTGAATTTGTTATTTTAGAAGGTATATTGAACAGTAGTAGGTATGGTGAGATGTTAAAAGAATTAATTCGTTATTTTGATAAAAATGCATTTACATATTACTTTGATTTATCATTAGAGGAAACTATTAGACGACATAACACAAGGGACAAACGACATGAATTTGGTGAAGATTCCCTACAAAAATGGTATAATCCGCACGATACAATTGAGGTTGCGAGAGAAACTATTTTTACAGATAACTTTACGCAAAAAGAAATATTTGATGTGATTTTTAATGATATTAAGATATACAAATAAGACTGACATAATCAATCAGTCTTATTTACATTATGTACCTTGTATCTCGGTCTTCATTACAGAACAATCTTGACATAAATAAAAATAGATATTCATTTCCCCAAACTGGAAATCAACTACTGAAATAAGTTCACGTTCCTCGATATCTTGTGTAATTGTAGCAACATACTATTCTTCTCTACTTCTCAATACCCTTCTGTTCTACTTCCTTACCTCATTCTTAATAGTTTTTCTAAACATGATACAATTTTTATGTTTTATTACAGTTTTATTAATAAGTCATTTAAGAATCCTATTATACTTCCACTAAAAAAATAAAAGCCAGCCTCAATAAAGAGAACTGACTTCTATTTGGATCATTATAGTTACTATAAAATTTTCACTTTAACAGTTTGTCTTCCCCAATTCATAGCTTTACTTTTTGAACCCATTAATACATCAATACGATTACCTTTAATTGCGCTTCCAGTATCACCAGCGATAGCTTCTCCATAACCTTCCACCCATACTTTAGATCCTAATGGGATTACTTTCGGGTCAACTGCGATAATTCTCATATTCGGATTTGCCGTTAAATCATGCCCCATCGCAGTTAAAACGCGTCCACCATATGTACCATTTTCACTTGGATCAGCAGTATACGCTGTCGCTACTACCGTTAATTCACGTTTAGCAGACTCTATGTTGTTTTTTGATACTTCTTTCGCTCTCTCTTCTTCTTTAGCTTTTGCTATTTCTCTTGCTTT
>NZ_JAKUFQ010000059.1:0-32515 GCF_022663475.1 Bacillus cereus group sp. BfR-BA-01382 | reverse complement strand
ATACAGACTTTGTAAAAGTTGTATATTTTTAATAAAAGGCACCTCTGACGGGGCACCTTTTATTTTCACTCTATTGTACACCATACTGAATATAACTTGGATCGTAGTATATCCATTGATTTGTCCCTAAGCAAAGCCATCCATCTTGCTTACTCCATACTCGATACGATTCACCATGATGTAACTGTCTTATAACATTTCCTTTTAATGATGGAGCATCACGCAAATTTACATTATCACCAGTAATAGTCGCCACATAATGTTTATACTGAATATAACTCGGATCATTATATACCCACTGATTTGTCCCTAAACAAAGCCATCCATCTTGTTCTCCCCAAACTTCATATGTTTCGCCACGATTCAATTGGCGAATTACACTAGACTGCAAAGATGGTCCACTTCTCAAATTCACATTATCTCCATTAATTATAGCAACCCCGTACACTGGAGTTGCATTATTAGGCGGAGAAACATTCCCTCCACCACTTGCTCCATTCCCTTGTAAAGCTTCTAGTGAAACTGCAGCTGATACATCACAATTTCCTACACCTGAAATTTGTCCAGAATCTGTGTACTGCCATGCTGTCCACGCTGTCCATCCACCAGCATCAGCAGGCGGTGTACTCGAGTATTTAGCAATCCAAAGTGGAATATCACTTAATCCGCTAATTCCGAACTCATTAATATACCAAACTCCTGTATATAACATTACATCTTTTCCAGTAGCCTGTTTCACATAATTTATGAAGCTTCTTGCCCAATTCGATATAGCGCTACCAGTTAAATTACTATTACTCGGATCTTTTGGTGATTCTAAATCCAGAACTGGCATTAAGTCTGTCTGGTTACTTTGTAATATACTCACAAAATATTTCGCCTCTGAAATTGCATCATTTTGTTCTGGACGTGCAAAATGGTATGCACCAATTAATACATTCGCACTTCGGGCTGCTTGTACATTTTTAGTAAAAGTAGGATCAATGTAATTTACACCTTCTGTCGCTTTTGCATACGCTGCTGGAATTCCAGATGCCTTCACTGCATTCCAATCAATATTCCCTTCCCAATGAGACACATCAATTAACGTAACATTTGAACTCGATCTGTTTTGCATATAAAATCTCCTATTAATTTTTTTACTTCGTATACATACAATATGTACAAATTTCATAAGAGGACACGACATTTATGCTATAGAAACAAAGAGTAAATATATTTTGTATACAAAATAAAAAAGACCTTGTATTTACAAGGCCTTTTGCAAACTCCCTTTATTTTGTAACAAGTACATATTATAATACAAACCTTGCTCACTTAGTAATTCTTGATGTGTTCCTCTTTCTACTATCTCTCCATCATGCATCACAAAAATTTGATCTGCATCTTGAATTGTAGATAACCTATGCGCAATGGCTATCGTCGTTCTACCTTTTCGCATTTGTTGCAACGCTGTTTGAATAGCCTCTTCTGTTTCTGTATCGATATTAGCTGTTGCTTCATCTAATACTAATACTTTCGGATTCGTTGCTATCGTTCTAGCAAAAGCAATTAATTGTCGTTGACCGCTTGAAAATGCTGCACCTCTTTCTACTACTTCTGTTTCATACTGCTCTGGTAACTTTTCAATAAACGTATTCGCTTGCACAAATCGAGCAGCTTCTTTTACTTCTTCATCCGTAATTTCTTCATTATACATACGAATATTTTGCTTTACATTTCCAGCAAATAAAAATGCATCTTGCAATACGAGTCCTATTTTCTTTCTAATTTCTCGTTCTTCAAATTTTTCTAAATCTACACAGTCTATTACAATATTTCCCGACTTAATATTATAAAATCGCATTAACAAATTCATAATCGTACTTTTTCCGCTACCAGTATGCCCAACAAAAGCAACCGTTTGCCCTTGTTTCACGTGAAATGATACATTTTTTAAAACGTCACGCTTTCCATCATATGAAAAAGTAACATTTTTAAATTCAATATCTCCATCGACAACTTGAGGATTCTCATTGCCTTTTTGAACCGGTGCTAAATCTTTCTCGTCCATTAAATGAAATACACGTGATGACGAAACAAGTGCCTGTTGGAAAAAGGACAATTTCATCATCATCTCATTTACAGGTTGGAAGAAACGATGTATATAGTTAACAAAAGCATATAAAACTCCTACTTCAACAGGGCTCTTTAAAGCATCAATCCCAAATAAACCTAGTACTAACGCAATAGCTACAATATGTACTAAATCCGTAGCTGGTCGTAAAAGTAATGCGTCTAACTTCAAAGTACGTCGCCCTGCACTATAATGTTTATTATTCACTTCTTCAAACTCTTTTCTCATACGTTTTTCTTGTCTGAACACTTGAACAATATTCATTCCTTGTATGGACTCGTTCAATTTTGCATTTAACACGCTTAGTTGATTACGTACTTCTAAATAAAAAGCTGCACTTTTCCGGCGATATAATACCATAATCGCGAACATTATCGGAATTAATATGAGAGAAAATAACGCTAATTTTACATCTAATAAAAACATCGCTATTAAAATACCTACTAAAAAGACTACATTTTTCACAAATGTTGATAATACACTGACATAAAAATCTTTAATCGCTTCCGTATCATTCGTTATACGAGATACGAGCGTACCAATTGGCGTACGATCAAAGAAACTTAATGACAGCTTTTGAACATGTTCATATACTTCAACTCGCATATCTTGAACAATCTTAAAAGCAATGTTCTGAAAGTACAATAGATTTAAATACGTAAATAATACTTTTAATAAATGAGCAACTATGTAAATTACAAATAAAGTAACGAGTGCTGATCGTTCAAAATCCCGCGGTACTAGGTGTTCATCAAGGAATTGTTTAATTAAAAAAGGCCCCATCATTTCCGTTACTGTCGCACCAACTAAAAAGATAAATGCTAAAGATAGCAACCCTTTATATGGCTTCATATAAGAAAGCAATCTACTTAAATCACTTCGCTTCTTCTCTACCATCATACGCCTCCTTTCTCGACTAAAGCTTCTAATTGCTGGCTTTCATACATTTCCTTATACCAGCCGTTTTCCTTCATTAATTCCTCATGTGTACCTCTTTGTACAATTCTACCTTCATCAACAACAAGAATAAGATTAGCATGCTGAATTGCACTTAATCGGTGTGCAGTAATAATCGTCGTTTTCCCTGCTCTTTCCCTCTTTAAGGCACTTAAAATTGTCTCTTCTGTTTTTGCATCTACCGCTGATAAACAATCATCCAAAATTAAAATTTCAGCATTTGTTAATAAAGCACGAGCAATAGAGATTCGCTGTTTTTGACCACCAGATAACGAAACGCCTCTTTCCCCTACTACTGTTTCATATCCTTCTGAAAATTGGAGGATATCATTATGAATACAAGCAATCTCTGCAGCTTGGGTAATTTCATTATATGTAGCATCCGCCTTTCCAAAGGCAATATTCTCACCAATACTTGCTGAAAATAAAAAATGATCTTGCGGCACATATGAAATGGCAGAACGGACACCATGAAGTGTTAAATCTCGAATATCTCGCTCCCCAACTTTTAATTCACCATTAAAATGATCATACTCACGGATTAAACATTTTAATAAAGTCGTTTTCCCTGCACCTGTACGTCCTACAACTCCTAGCGTTTCGCCCTTCTTCAAATCAAAGTGAATATCGTTTAAATGTAACAGTTCATTTTTCTTATACGAAAATGAATCAATGGCAAATGAAACATTACCGCTCGCTATCGTATGTACAGCATTTTCTCTATTTACTACATCTGATTTTTGTGAAAGAATTTTTTCTACACGGTCATATGAAGCACGCCCACGCTCCATAATATTGAACAACCATCCAAACGCTAACATTGGCCAAACGAGGGTACCTAAATATGTCGTAAATGTAACGAGATCACCTACTGTTAATTCACCTCTTACAACTAATACCGATCCGTAACATACTGCAATTAAAAAAGAAAATCCAACGATAAGAGCGATTGTCGGATCAAATAACGAATCAATACGTGCAACTAACACATTTTTATGCACAACATCTTCTGATTTTTTTCGAAACGCCTGCAAATCTTCTTTCTCTTGTCCAAGCGATCGAATCACTTTCATTCCACTCATACTCTCTTGCACTTTATCATTAATTTCCGAAAACGATTGCTGTGCTTTATGAAACCTTTTATGTAATAACGTTCCATAATAATTTGTCGAAATGGCTACAATCGGCATCGGAATTAAACTTAACAATGTTAACTTCCAACTAATTGTAAAACCCATCGCTACGAGTACACATCCCCCAACAGCTAATGAATCAACAAGCGTTAAAACACCCGCTCCAGCAGTTTGCTGGATTGCTTGAATATCATTAGTCGCATGTGCCATTAAATCACCTGTTCGATTTGACTGATAGAAAGATGGACTCATCTTTGTAAAATGTTCATATAAATTTTTTCGTAATTGGCGAGCTAATTTTAACGAAGACCCGAAAATCATAATACGCCATATGTAACGCAATATGTACATCGTAATACCTACAATTACTAATAGTACAACCCATTTTAGTAACTTATCGGTCGTCAATGTTTCATCATTAATTTCATCTACAACGATTCCAATTACTTTTGGTGCTACGAGCTCTAAAAGTGCAACGCCAAATAATAAAATAATTCCGGTTATGTACGCTCGTTTTTCTTGTTTAAAAAACCACGCTAAATTCATAAACACTTTCATTTTTTTCCTCCTCCCTTAAAATGAGCGATGTTTTCAGTTTACCAAAAATACAGAATTTTTAAAAGTTTTAAAAACTGTAACTAACAAAAAGAAAGACACTCTTAGTGAGTGTCTTTTAGCGCTTATTTCATTTGTTGCTTGTTCATCGCGCTCATCATTTGATTGATTTTCTTTTGGGAAGGTTTTTGTCCCATTTGCATCATCATCATTTTTAACATTTGTTCGTTAATTGGTGGATTTTTTTGTAAGTAATTCATCATGTATTTGCGGGCAATGAAAAATCCTAACGCCACGCCTGCTACTAGTGCTACTACGCCCACTAGAATACCTAACCAAATTGGCATATATTTTCCTCCTTCATGTTGTCTACCTTACAGTGTACTAAAACCTTTTCAATAAGACAAGATACAATTCGACATTTTTTACACATATGTTCGTACTTGTTTTAGAGGATTCAGCCATCCGTACTTTGTATTTTCATAATCCATAGCTAAAAATGTTAATTCACACTTTCTTAACACCTCAAAGAAAGTCGTTTCCATAGAGACATTTCCAGAGGTATTCATACGAATATAGTGCGGTTTCACCATTATTTCACCGTACTCCGCTCCCGTATAAAGTGTATGTGTATGATGTGTTCTATCATATTTACCAAGAACGCGCAAAGCTTGTTCTAATTTATGATGAATTTTCATTACTTGCAATGGTTTCGTTATATACATCATTTGTTTATATAACACTTTTTTCTCCGAAAGGGACCCAGATTCTGAAAATCGAGCAAATAAATCAAAAAACAAATATTCACGACCAAAATAAGATTTCGCAATATCCTCTTGAATTAAATACAATTCATACGTTTTCATTTTTCCCCTCCCAATCTGGACAACCTTTTCCCTTCATTATATATAAGAAAATTTGCAATGATTGTCTGACTGCGGAGAGATAAAAAACTTTTTCTGTCGAAAAAACTCATTTACATAGAAAAATCTCTCCATGCCGGAGAGATTTTTCTGAAATCATTAAAGCATTTCTTTTACTTTACGAACAACGTTCTCTACAGTAAATCCATACTCTTCCATAATCTTCTCACCAGGAGCAGAAGCACCGAATGTATCGATACCTAACACATCTCCTTCAAGACCTACGTAACGGTGCCATCCGAATGTAGCACCCATTTCGATTGCGAAACGTTTTGTTACTGCTTTTGGTAATACAGATTCTTTGTACTCTGCAGGTTGAGCTTCAAAACGATCCATAGATGGCATGCTGACAACAGCTGCGTCAACGCCGTCCGCTGCTAATGCTTTTTGAGCTTCAACAGCTAGGCTTACTTCAGACCCAGTTGCAAGTAAGATAACATCAGCCGTTTCTTTCTTGCTTGCAGAAACTACATATGCACCTTTTGCTACTTTTTCATACGTATCATCTTTTGCACCTTCTAATGTTGGAAGGTCTTGACGAGTTAATACTAAAGCAGTTGGTTTGTTTGTAGATTCTAAAGCCAGTCTCCAAGCTGCAACAGATTCGTTACCATCAGCTGGACGGATAACAGAAACGTTCGGCATTGCACGAAGCGCTGCTAATTGTTCGACTGGTTCATGTGTTGGACCATCTTCACCAACAGCGATACTGTCATGTGTGAATACATACGTTACTGGCAATTGCATTAATGCTGCAAGGCGAATTGCTGGACGTAAGTAATCAGAGAATACGAAGAACGTACCACCGTAAGTTTTTAAACCGCCATGTAATGCAATACCGTTCATTGCTGCACCCATTGCGAACTCACGTACACCGTACCAAATGTTTTTACCGCTGTAATCGTCTCTTGTAAAGTCTTTTTCGTTATTCATGTATGTTTTGTTAGAACCAGCAAGGTCAGCAGATCCACCGAAGAATGATGGTACAGACTCTGCAATTGCATTAATTACAGCACCAGAAGAATTACGAGTTGCTGCTTTTGATCCTAATTCATAAGTTGGTAAGTTTTGCTCCCAACCTTCTGGAAGTTGACCGTTCATTGCTGCTTGGAATTCGTTTGCTAATTCTGGGTATGCTTGCGCATATTCACCTAGCATAGTGTTCCACTCTGCTTGCGTAGTTTCACCAACATCTTGTACTGTTTTACGGAAGTTGTCGTATACCTCTTCTGCTACGTGGAAGTCTTGTTCAGCAGTCCAAGCATATGCTTCTTTCGTTAATTTTGTTTCTTCTACACCAAGTGGAGAACCATGTGAAGCTGATTTTCCTGATTTGTTTGGAGAACCGAAACCAATTGTCGTTCTTACTTCAATTAGCGTTGGGCGTTTTTCGTCAGCTTTCGCTTCTTCAATTGCTTTCGCGATTGCTTCAATATCATTTCCATCCTCAACACGGATCACTTGCCATCCGTATGCTTTGTAACGATCTTCTACACTTTCAGAGAATGAACGATTTAAATCGCCATCTAATGAAATATCGTTTGAATCATAAAGCACAACAAGACGACCTAATTGTAAATGAGCAGCTAATGAAGATGCTTCAGCAGAAACGCCCTCCATTAAATCTCCATCACCACAAATAGCGTATGTATAATGATCTACTACATTATACGCATCACGGTTATATTTAGCAGCTAAATGTCTTTCAGCCATTGCCATACCTACAGCAGTTGCAATACCTTGTCCAAGTGGACCAGTCGTTGCATCTACACCAGCTGTATGACCGTACTCAGGATGTCCTGGAGTTTTGCTTCCCCATTGACGGAAGTTCTTTAAGTCATCCATTGTTACATCATAACCAGATAGATGAAGTAGGCTGTATAATAACATTGAACCATGACCTGCAGATAATACGAAACGATCACGGTTAAACCACGTTGGGTTATTTGGATTGTGTTTCATAAATTGAGTCCATAATGTATAAGCCATTGGTGCTGCACCCATTGGCATTCCTGGGTGACCAGAGTTTGCTTTTTCAATCGCATCGATGGATAATGTGCGAATCGTGTTGATAGAAAGTTGTTCGATTGAATGTGACATGCTATTCTTCCCTTCGCTTATATTAGTAAACGTTTTATACATTTATATGATAGCTTCCCACGCAAGATTATACAACATGTATCGACAAATATGTTGATATTTTTTTGATTTTTTATAAAAAAATCAATGTTTCCGGGAATGTATGGGCATTCAATATGACATACTTTTTCATTATTTTTATTTTAAAAAGAAAGAGAATTATCTGTATATTTATACAAATTTCTTCTATACTTACGTTTTTAAATACGTTTTTAAAAATATAAAAAGCATCTAACTTCGATGCTTTTCAAATAAGTTAAACAATCCGTTTGCGAATCGAACTTGAAATCAAATCAATTATAATTACCATTAAAATAATACCTAATAAAATAATCCCAACACGAGACCAATTCCGTGAACTCAGCGCAAAAATTAAAGGTGTACCAATCCCTCCTGCTCCGATAACCCCTAAAATCGCAGCGGATCGTACATTAATTTCAAATCTGTATAACGTATACGATAGAAAGTCTGGTAACACTTGTGGTAACACTGCATACCAAAGTATTTGAAAACGGTTTGCTCCTGTTGCTAGTAACGCTTCCGTCGGTCCTTTATCTATGTTTTCAATTCCTTCTGAATATAGTTTTCCTAACATTCCAATAGAATGTAATCCTAAGGCTAATACTCCTGCAAAAGAGCCTGGACCAACAGCTTTTATAAATAAAAGAGCCATAACTAATTCAGGAAACGTACGAACAAAACTAAGTACAAATTTTCCAGATCCTGAAGTTAATTTTCCACTACTCATATTCGTTGCCGCCCAAAAGGCAAACGGAACAGATAAAAATGCAGAAATAAATGTACCTAATATCGCAATTGCCAACGTATCAATTAATCCATGCAATAAATCTTCACCATCTGGCAAAGATACATACGACCAGTCTGGATTCAATACCCCTGTCATAATTGCTTTCGTGATTTCACCTGCTGTGTCCTTTATCCCTTCTAATGGTACTCCTGAAAAGGCCCAAACATAAACAAATGTAATTGCTATAAAAATAACCCAGCGATATACACTCAGTTTCTTCGGTTTTGGCACAATCATCGTCGTTCTATTCATTATAGTTTCTCCCGCAACAATGTACTAATGTAGTCAATTAACAAAACAACAATAAGGGTATAAATAATTATAGAAGCAGTTTGTTGATATTGTAAAAATCCAAGTGTACGATCATAATATAGTCCAATACCACCTGCTCCTACTAAACCTAGGACAGCCGCTGCACGTACATTCACCTCAAATGTATATAGTACATAGGAAACAAAGTGTGCTTTTACTTGTGGAATGACTCCATAAACAATCCATTGCACCTTAGTAGCCCCTACAGCTGTCATCGCTTCTAGTGGGCTAGGGTCAATTGATTCAATTGATTCATACAACAATTTCGCTACAAGTCCAATTGAAAAAAAAGTAAGAGCCAAAATACCTGGAAGTGGCCCAATTCCAAAAATCGCTACGAAAATAGCCGCCAATAATAAATCTGGTATCGTTCGTATAAAATTTAAAATCATTCGAGCTGGACTATATAAAAATGTGTTAGTAAACACATTACTTGCTGCAAACAATGCAAGTGGAATAGCTAAAATCGCTCCTAAGGTCGTCCCAATAATCGCCATACGTATTGTATCTAACATCGCTGTTGTAATAACTTGAAAATAACTCCAATCAGGTGGCACCATTTCTTTCAATAGATCTACCATATTTGGAAAACCGTCTACCAGTTTTGAAAATGATGCATCTACTTGTACACTACTACTCCACAGCATTAAAATAACTAAAATAAACGTTAACATATGTTTCAATTTACTCGGCGGCTTCGGTATTTCATTTGAATATATCGTCATGTCATTCATTTTACTGCCACCTCTAATAATTCGCTTTTCTGAGCAACGTCCCCATAAATTTCAGCAAATTTTTCATCCGTTGCTTCTTCTACTAAACCGTCAAAAACAATTTCACCTGCATGTAATCCGATAATGCGTGTCGCATATTGTCTAGCCAAATCAATAGAATGTAAATTTACAATTGTCGTGATTCCAAAATCTTCATTAATTTTTTTCAAATCATCTAGCACTTGCTTTGTCGTAAGTGGATCTAACGATGCAACAGGCTCATCTGCCAATATGATTTTTGCTTCTTGCGCCAATGCTCTAGCTATCGATACACGTTGCTGTTGTCCTCCTGATAATTCATCAGCACGTGCATATGCTTTTTCTAAAATATTCACTCTTTTTAATGCTTGAAATGCGAGCTCCACATCTTCTTTCGGAAACAAACCTAACGTTGTACGTAGTGTGGAATGATATCCAACACGACCAGCTAATACATTTTTTAATACTGTTGATCGCTTTACAAGGTTAAAACTTTGGAAGATCATACCGATATCCCGGCGCATACGCCTTAATCCTTTTCCTTTCGCAGAAGTAATAGACTCACCTTCAATAATGATTTCTCCTTCGGTAATCTCATGAAGACGATTTACGGATCTGAGAAGTGTAGATTTTCCGGCTCCGGATAATCCGACCATTACAATAAACTCACCTTTTTGAATCTTTAAATTTATATTATTCAATCCCTTTGTGCCATTCGGATACATTTTGGAAACATTTCGAAACTCTATCACACATCTTACCTACTTTCAATGTATTATCAATAACTAAAAAACGGCAAACTAACTGAAATCTCACACCTTCCAGCTAGCCGCCATTTCACTATGTATTATTGCGTCTTCACTGTCTTTCCATATTCACGAACAATATCAAATTTACTATCATCAGATTTAATATATCCTTCATGGGAATATACTTCTTTAATGATTTTACGGCCTTCCTCATTTTTTCCAATTTCAATGAAAGCATCTTGTAATTTCTTACTCCACTCTGCATCTAAATCCGAGCGTACAGAAATTGTATCGTTCGGAATTTTCTCAGTAAATTTCACTATTTTCGTTTGATCAAATATATTCGGATAATCTTTTTTTACAATATTACGAGCATCTTGGAATACAACAGCTGCATCTACATCACCATTTAAAAGTGCAATAAGTGACTGATCATGGCCTTTTAATGTAACAGGTTTCACATCCTTTAGCGGATCAATTCCCTCTTTTAATAGAACAGCTGCAGGCCATACATATCCTGCTGATGATGTTACATCTTGATAACCAATTTTTTTACCTTTTAAATCTTTTACACTATTTATATTAGAGTCTTTTTTAACAACAAACTCAGATTTATAATAGTCTACTAAATCTTTTGTAGGAGCTCCTGTTTCATCCTCTACTCCAAAACGTTGTGCTTGCAAAATTACATTAGCAGCCTTCTTTTCATGTGCTAACACGTACGCTGTTGGCGGTAAAAACCCTACATCTACTTGTTTAGATGCCATCGCTTCTACAATTGTATTGTAGTTAGTTGAAATACTAACTTTTACCGGAATATTTAATTTATCGCTTAATAGCTTTTCCAATGGTTTTGCCTTCGCCTCTAGCGTATCCGCATTTTGAGAAGGAACAAATTGAACATTTAAGGTCTTTGGTACATAACCTTTTTTCGTATCTTCATTTTTACTTGCACTTGATTCTTTCGCTCCGCAGCCACTTAATAATCCCGCCGCTAGTACAACTGTTGTACTCATTGCAAAAACTTTTTTCAACATATTAATGCCTCCATTTTTCTTGTTATGAAATAAGCTTCCGTAAACATGAAGAAATATATCACATATTTTGATGCACAATTTGTTATTTACAGAATCTTTACACATTCTATACATTCACATCAAAATTCACTTCACATATTTGATATGATGAATTGGAAGATAACAATAGAAAAGGTGAGTCATATTGGAACAAAATCAAACTGTAACTTTAAACATCTTATTAACAAGCGATATACATGGCACTGTTTATCCCATTTACTACCAAGATAACTCCCCGGCAGAACTTGGTTTAGCTAAAATTTCTACTCTTATAAAAAAAGAACGTTCCCAAAATACAAACGTTCTTTTAATTGATAATGGTGACTTCATTCAAGGAACACCATTTACTTATCATTATGTTACATACGAAAAAAACAAAAAAAACCCAATGTCCTTATTAGCGAATTACCTACAGTATGATGCTGCAGTTATCGGCAATCATGAATTTAATTACGGGATGGACATATTAAATAATGCTGTGACTACTGCGAACTTCCCGTACCTATCAGCAAACATTTTAGATAAAAACATAAAGAAACCCTATTTCGGAAAACCTTATATAATCAAACAGATTGAATCAAATATAAAAATTGCTATTTTAGGGGTAACAACACATTACATCCCAAATTGGGAACAGGCCCATCATATTAAAGATTTACTATTTGAAGATGCATTAGAGACTACAAAAAAATGGGTTTCTTATATTCACGAACACGAGAAACCAGATTTATTAGTCGTAGCCTATCACGGTGGATTTGAAAGTGATTTACAAACCGGGGAACCGACTGAAGTGTTAACAGGTGAAAACCAAGGATATGCAATGTGCCAGGAAATTGAAGGCATAGATCTTTTACTAACAGGTCATCAACACCGAGACATTTCTCACACAATGGCTAACGGTGTAACAATTTTACAGACCGGATGCAATGGACACTCAGTTGGAAAAGTAAAAGTAACATTCGAAAAAATGAAACATAAATGGGTGAAAAAAGAGAGTTCTTCTGAATTATTATCTGTACAAGGGGTTGCAGCGGACCAAGATGTACTTTCATTGGTAGCCGATTACGAAGAGAAAACACAAAAGTGGCTTGATCAACCTATTGGAATTATTGAGGGGGACATGCAAATTTCAGATGCTATGCAAACTCGTTTGCATGATCATCCTTTTATCGAGTTCATAAATAAAATACAGATGGATATAGCTAATGTATCAATTTCTTGTACAAGTTTGTTCCATAATACATCTCCAGGCTTCCCAGAACATGTAACAATGCGTGACATCGTTTCTAATTATATTTATCCAAACACATTAAAAGTAATTAGAATAACTGGAGCAGATATAAAAGATGCTCTTGAACTCTCTGCTTCTTATTTCACATTAAAAACAGATGGATCCATCATCGTAAGCCCTACCTACATAGAACCAAAGCCACAACATTATAATTATGATATGTGGGAAGGGATTTCATATGTATTAAACATTTCAAAACCAATTGGTGAAAGAGTAGAATCTTTACAGCATAAAAGTGCTCCTCTTAATATGAATGACGAATATGACGTTGTAATGAATAATTATCGTGCAAGTGGCGGGGGAAATTTCTTTATGTTTCAAAACAAACCGATAGTAAAAGATATACCCACTGATATGTCTGAACTTATCGCTAATTATATATTGGAACATAGAACGATAGAAGCAACCGTTAATAACAACTGGAAAGTTATTAAATAAGGATTTTTACAAATAAAAAAGATGGGCTTCGCCCATCTTTTAATTTAATTTTGCATTATCTTGCTTTTTTAAAGCTTTTAATTTCGTCGGTGTAACATCTGTACCTTCTTCGTTAACAACTTTAATACCTTTAAGTTCGTTTAACATATTTTGACGAAATCCTTTTAAATATTGTTCACGTAGCGATTGACGCTCACGTTGCTCTTCTTCAGTTAAACCTTCAGCTTTTGCTTTTTTCGCTAAGAAGTTAATGCGTTCAACGAGTTCGTGATTAATCATCTCGAATCCCCCTTCTAATCAAAACTGATTATTATCATACAATAGTTACTCTTCTTTATCAAGCAATTGCTTCGTATACTCTACATATCTACGATGTACAGTCGCCTTTGAAACATTATGACCAAATCCACGTAGTGTTGCTGCAATTTCTTCAAACGTGAGTTCACTTTTTCGCAAACGTACAATTTCCTCAATTGGCACTTCTTTTTTCTCTCTTCCTACACTTAAATGACGATTTTTTAAATTATTTTCTGGACGATAACCTTTTTCTACTGCACGTTGCATACCTCGTTTAATTTTCAAGTTATGAATCTTCCTTTGATATTCTTCAACAATACCAATAATATCTAATACCATCGAATCAGAATCCGACAATTGTAATTCACCATTATGTGTATGTGTATATACTTTTATGCCTTCTTTATGTAAACAATGCATTAATGCAATCTTCGCATTCCCTCTACCAAGGCGCGTTTCATCTTGTATAAGTAACACATCAATTTGTTCGTCCCGAATTGTATCTAACACCTCTAATATACCGTCACGTTCAATTGTATACCCACTAGCCTGCTCTTCAATCACCTTAGTAACATTCATTTGATAGCGCTCAGCTAAATGCAATAATTCATCTTTTTGACGTAATAATGATGTTTCTTGCGCTTCTTTCGTTGTACTCACACGTGCATAAATAATTGCATTCATTTTGAACCCCTCTTTCTCCCTATCATTTCCCTATAGTGTAACATAAATCTGCCATTTGTTCGAACTTATGTTTGTAGAATGTTTTTTCACATGTTATACTTATTAATAAGAAAAATGAAAGAAAACGAGGTGTTAGAAAACATGGAAAAGTTAACGAAACGCCAGCAAGACATTCTCGACTTTATTAAGCTAAAAGTACAAGAAAAAGGATATCCACCTTCCGTACGTGAAATTGGTCAAGCAGTCGGCCTCGCTTCTAGTTCTACAGTGCACGGACATTTATCACGATTAGAAGAAAAAGGATACATTCGACGCGATCCAACAAAACCACGTGCCATTGAAATTTTAGGCGAAGACCGAATGGATACGGAAACACAATCTGTTATTCAAGTTCCAATTGTCGGAAAAGTTACTGCTGGTTTACCAATTACAGCGGTCGAAAGCGTAGAGGAACATTTCCCACTTCCAGCTAGCATTGTTTCCGGAGCAGACCAAGTGTTCATGTTACGTATTTCTGGAGATAGTATGATTGAAGCTGGTATTTTCGATGGAGATTTAGTTGTTGTTCGCCAACAACAGTCTGCATATAATGGTGAAATTGTAGTCGCTTTAACAGAAGATAACGAAGCAACTGTTAAACGTTTCTATAAAGAAAAAGACCATTTCCGTCTACAACCAGAAAACTCTTCATTAGAACCTATCATTTTAAAACAAGTGTCAGTTATCGGGAAAGTAATTGGCGTATATCGTGATTTACATTAAAAATAACAAAAAGAAGATAATTACCTTATTTATATACGGTAATTATCTTCTTTTTGTATTTTGATAGATTTCCATGCACTCTATTTCTTATTAACGAGTTTCAATCGTGACATCTCCAGCAGCCGTTTTACCGCTAATCTTTTTACTACCATTTCCAATTGTTACGTTATTATTTTCTTCATTAAAAATTGTTACATCTCCGGCAGCACTTTGCCCAGTAATTACCGCATCTTGTGGTTTTTCCGATAAAGTAATATCTATATCTCCCGCAGTTGAACTTGCTTCTAGATTATACTTAGAATCATGATCTTGAATATTTATTTCCCCACTTGTTGTTTTTGCGGTCACTTTCCCTATTACTTTTTTAAAGTTCACCTCACCAGCTTTTGTAGATCCCTCCACATTCTTAGACGTTACTTGTTTCAGCTCTACTTCTCCAGCAAGTGTTCTAACACTTACACTATCACTTTTCACATCACTCATTTCGATTTGTCCAGCAGATGAATTTACTTTTACATCTTGATAAGAGCGTTCGGGCACAAGGAGAGTCAATTTAGACGTTTGGAACCTAAAATCGTAAAAAGAAAAATCAAATGAAGCACCTTTTTCTCTTTCCCCAATAATTTTTAATGTGTCACCATCTTCTGCAATACGAATCACTTGTTTACGTACATCTCCTGATTGCTTTACATAAAAAGAAGAGTCAGGAGATTTTTGGATAACAATATCTCCGGCATCTAACTTAACTTCTATATTTTTTAATGTTTCGTTTTTAATTACATCTTCTTTATCGCCTTTTTCAGCAGTTTGTACTGCTTTTTCATATGTTTGGGAAATTCCTATTACTCCAATAATGATACAAGCGATAGCGATTAAAAATAGTTTTTTCATCATTTACTCTCCTTTTATCATTTTGAAGTTCCATATTACGTATCGTACACACAATCTCTTAAACCACTTTGTACTATAAAAAGCGATAATACATAACAACAAACCTACTCCAACAAACGTTATACTAACGAAAAGATCCAACCATATAAAAGTACCCATAAATACTTTTCCAATAACGAAAAATGGTGTTACTACACTAGCAATACCACCAATCCAAAAAGAAAATATAAAAGCAATAATTGCGACTAACGGGCCTAACACAATAATAAAATTAAACAAACTAAGTCCAATCGCTGCCATAACAGCTCTTGTCACATTTGAAGTCGATGGATTTTTTTTCATTTCATCGAAGCGATACATCGCAAGTAATTCTTTTGCGATTACTTTCGGAGAACCA
Organism: Bacillus cereus group sp. BfR-BA-01382; assembly: GCF_022663475.1. Classification (NCBI taxonomy): domain Bacteria; kingdom Bacillati; phylum Bacillota; class Bacilli; order Caryophanales; family Bacillaceae; genus Bacillus; species Bacillus cereus group sp. BfR-BA-01382. The sequence goes on along the minus strand of NZ_JAKUFQ010000059.1, from coordinate 16,235 downwards.
AGGCCCTGTATTATTTCTGATTCAGTTTTCCCCTCTTCTAGTCCAAACTGAAAGTGCTCTTCATAATCCAATAAAATATCTTGCCTCTCTTCCTCTGGTAACTTTCTAAGATAACTTGATAATTCTTTAAGAAACCCTTCTTTACTCATCCCATTCCACCCCTTCAATAATTTCTTGTACCCCTTTCGCAAAATCACGCCATTCTGTTACTAACAAATGAAATTGCGTCTCCCCTTGTTCTGTTAATTGATAATATTTACGAGGTGGCCCTTCCGTAGATTCCTTTAAATACGTTTGAAAATACCCTTCTTTCGTCAAACGACGTAACAAAGGGTATACTGACCCTTCCGATATTAAAAATTTATTAGAGATTTGCTGAACAAGTTCATAACCGTAACTATCTTTACGTTTTACAAGTGCTAATACACAAAGTTCAAGCACACCTTTTTTAAACTGAACGTTCAAGTGCCATCCTCCTTCCCTATCTCAGTACTGTTCAATACACGGTACCTGATTTATCCATAATATACCACTTAGTATTATTTATTGCAAGGTACTAAGCTATATTTATTCCCTAAATTTAGAAAGCGAACTAACGAATCCCTGAATAAGACTGTGTTATAACTAAGCATCCTTCAAGGTTTCATTTCATTTACATTAAATATTAGACTTCATTCACTCTTTCCTCTTGAAGAATCCACCACAACCTTATTCACTATAGCTAATGAGAAAAAGCCCCAATACTTATCGGTATTAGGGCTTTTTCTCATTATTATATATTAATTGAATTTCTATTTGAGAACCTACATACGCGACAAATAATTTAATATCATATTTTATTTCTCATCCCCGTTTCCCAATATTTTTTGCTTAACATCTGATAAATCCTTTGACAACGAACTAAATGCTTTTGCTTGTTCTTCAATGACCTGTTGATTTTTTTCAATAACTTTTTGATATTGTTCTTCGCGCTGTTCATTCTTTTTTTGCGTAGTAAACAGCATCCACACAAATAAAGCTGCGAATGCTCCTTGTTGAATCATTGAATTGAAGATTTGTTCTTCCATCGTTCTCATCTCCTTTTCAAAAATTAAAAAGAATCACACGAGTGACCCTACTCTAATATCCTTATCTCACATTAAAATGTTCTTCTTTTACCCATGTATTTTGTCCAATATCGATATAACCATCTTTTCTTGCAAAAATCCCATATGGATAAGATCCATCTACATTTCCTTTATAATTTCCATTTGGACCATCATATGTGTTAATACCATAACCTGCTGGATATTTTGAATAAGCATGGAACCACTCTACTTCAAAGTGTTCTTCTTTTGCCCATGCTTCCCAACCTAGGCACAACATATTTTCATTCCCACCATACCAAGCAGCATCTATAATTAAATATGGCATTTTTGTATTAATGACATGACCTGTGAACCAGGCATCTTTTCCAGGGCCACTATATAAATTGATACCCGATCCTTCTAGGTATTTAGACGTTGCGATACCTAGCCCTTTTGGTTGTAGTGGTTTATTAGAAGGATCTGTTGTACCACCACCGTCTCCTTTTCCTAAGTAATCTAATGGATTCACAGCATTACTCTTATTAACGTTCCAAGACCCTTTATGCAATTCAAAATGTAGATGTTGACCAGTAACTTCTCCCGTGCTACCCATAACTCCAATAGTTTGTCCTTGCGTAACATAATCACCTTCTTTCACCGTTCGAGAACCGCTACGCATATGAGCATATACTGTTTCCCATGTACCCCCATCAATAGTGTGCACAATCATAATACATTCACCATAACTAGATGAAACATAAGAACGACTAACTCGTCCGCTAGCCGCTGCATAAATCGGATGATAACCCGATTCAGCCAGATCTATCCCATGATGATCTGGTCTACTCCCCCTAAAACCACTTGTTACTCTCGTTGTATCGGTTGGATAAATAAATTTCGCCATAATAATCTTCCTTCCTATTTATAAGTGATATAAAAAGGCACTTAAAAAAGCACCCTTTCATAACATTTTTTCTTTATATTTAAATTTAATATTTATAATCGCAGAATAAGAAACCCTTTGTTATTACCTTACATTAAAATGTTCTTCTTTTACCCATGTATTTTGTCCAATATCGATATAGCCATCTTTTCTCGCAAAAACGCCATATGGATAAGATCCATCTACATTTCCTTTATAATTTCCATTTGGACCATCATATGTGTTAATACCATAACCTGCTGGATATTTTGAATAAGCATGGAACCACTCTACTTCAAAGTGTTCTTCTTTCGCCCATGCTTCCCAACCTAGGCACAACATATTTTCATTCCCACCATACCAAGCAGCATCTATAATTAAATATGGCATTTTTGTATTAATGACATGACCTGTGAACCAAGCATCTTTTCCAGGGCCACTATATAAATTGATACCCGATCCTTCTGGGTATTTAGACGTTGCGATTCCTAGTCCTTTTGGTTGTAACGGTTTATTGTCACCACCATCAGTTCCTCCGTTAAAATCAACATATTGCTTAACAATTTCAGAGTAGAAGAAATTCCCCCCATTTTTATATCGATAACCACCATTGTAGGCAACAGCGATAGGGTGACTATATTTCACCATAGCACCAGTTGTATTTCCGAGTGATGGAGCAACAACTGTTTTAGAATACAAATCTGCTACCGGTAATGAATGCTGTTTATTGTTAGAAGCTAACCAGCGAAGGTAAGCTCGTCCAAAATTATACGATTGAACAATGGCACTTAAATCTGTAATACCATTTTTCTTTGCATCATCAAAAGCTCCCTTTAAATGCTTTACTCCGTAATAAATTGAATCCTTAGGATTTTTAATTGTATTCATTGGCCAACCTTGTGATTCACTGGACTGCATAATATCGGGGGTTGTTTCAGAGTTCCCTCCACTTTCCACCATAATAATTCCAAGTACGTAAGGAACTAACTCAGGTACTCCTTGTGCGGAACATTCACTTTCTACCATTGATTGCCAACGTAACACTTGTTGTGGCAAATTCTTTGTTTTGACTGAAGCAGCTAATAAATTCATCATTAAACATCTCCTTATTTGCTATTATTTTCGCCTGTAAACCTACTACTTTACTAAATATAACCGGAAGCCAAATGCCCATTTATCTATAAAATCACTTCATGTTACTCACCTTCTTTCACAACAAAAAGAGCAACCATAAAAATAGTTGCCCTTTCGTCGAAATCTTATATTACTACTATAAATCACTTTTTCAATACTTTCTGTACACTGCATGTATCCTACAAAAAGGTAACATTAAAACCCATCTAAAAACTTGACAATCTTTCTTATTTCAGCATGTTTTCGGCGGATATAGCCTGTACTATAATGTAATTCAAACGCTATTTGTTCTAAAGTCATTCCATCAACATATTTCATTTTAAGTATTTGATGATCCAGTCCTGTAAACTTATTAATTAAAAGCTTTAAATCATACTCTTCATTCATCTTATAAGCTAATTCATATTCAATTACTTCAATTCGTCCTTCTACCTTAGCCCCTTCCGATTCAGCGTTTAATCGTACATTTTGCAAATCACCACTAATCCAACGCTTCAATTCGGCTTTTGATTTATCTAAGTTGTATTCTAAATAAGTAATTTCTTCTTCTAACTTCTTATAATCTTTGAGCCATTCGAACACTTACCGATTCACCCACTTCCGTTCTTTTTACAAAGTCTCTTAATACTAATTTAATAGAATGAATATGCTTATTAACTTTTTCAATCTTTATTACTTGTAAATTATCTTTCATTTTATAAACACAACCCTTTCCTAACATTTTTTTACCCTCTATTGATAAGTTCCTTACATCTTTAGAATTCAGATATTGTAATTAATTCCTGAATCCTTTTGAAAAAACTTCTAACAGTTCCCATAGAACTTTAAGAAATAAACTGAAATTACAAATGGTTCATACTTGATCCAAACATTCACTAATATCTTTATAATACTGTTCACTATGCATCGGGAATCTTTAAAGAATATAAATGTATTATTTTTTATTAAGGTAATATATTTCAAAATAACAAAATCATCTAACGTTTTTTCTTATGACTTATATTTATTTAACACTTCTTGTAATCTCTCACGCTCTTCATCAGTAGATTGCACGATTTTTCTTTCCTCTTCTTGATTTGTTGATTCATCATCTTTGTATAACCAATCAGGTACAATCTCTTTTCTATTTGAATACTTCCTACCTATCCCATTATATTTCTTTTTCTTGCTCATTTCGAAACGTCTATCTAGTATGGCCACATCAACTAATGTTTTAACTTCTTGCTCCTTCCAATTCCTCAATATAGCCTTAATGTAGTTCCATCTTGGTGCATTCTCATCAACGGCTTTATTAATTGCATGCTGAATTAATTCATCACTAAACAAATTACAAAAATCCCCCAACTCTGCAATTGCAATTTCACTTAACGGAATGCCCGTCCCCTTAATAAAGTTGCAACTTACTTTAACCTTCTCATTGCTGGATACACAAGAATCTAATTTATCAATATCATCATAATGATTAGTATTTTGTATATTAGTATTTCGTTTATTAGTAGTTATTCTATTAGTATTTAGTAGTGCTTGATTTTCCTCATATGGCTTTACCACATCTTGGTTTTCCACTTGTGGCATGTTCCTTTGTGGCGTTTCGTAAATTTCCGTATCCCACCTTGTAATTTTTTTGGTATTCCCATCACGAACAGGATAACGTTTTACATAACCTAATTCTTTTAATTCCTTAAAACCTGTACGGAGCGAATCTTCTCCATCCTTAGCATGTCGAGCTAATTCGCTAATATGAAAAGTCCAATCGTCTGGTAATGTAAGCGCATAGGCTAAGATTCCTTTCGCTTTCCAAGACAACCTTTCATCTTTTAAACCAGTATTATTTATAACGGAATAATTACTATCTTTTTTCACTCGAATAATTCCCATACTAGCCACCTCATAAATTCTCAAAAACGGTATTCAATGGTATACTTATCTAGAGATATTTTTTCTTATAGAATCCGCTGCAACGGATTCTTTTCTTATACATTCATTCAAAACAATTATGCTATCCGTATCAATTTTCTCCTAAACCTCTCTTATTCCTCAAATTCAACATCCACTTGAATTTCGATATTCATAGGAATTTCTTGTGTTATACGAATCACATTTTGACTCACTCCTTTTTGAATAAGCTTTCTAACCTGCTCTTTTGCATCTTCTTTTGTTTTAAATTCACTGACAGTTGGTAGTCCTGCTAAACTGCTAGTAATGACTAAAATCTTTCTTTGCATGTTCTTTCCTCCTACTGAATTTCTGCCATATTTATTTGTGAGTTTTTAACTGTAATTTCTTCATTTAAAACAGTTGGAATTGAATATTCTTCATTAATAATTTGTATCGCTCTATCCAAATGATAACGTTTAATAGCTTTATAACTATTCACACCAAATTCCCGATGTAACTGACTATAAATATCTCTATATAACTTTCTTCTAAGGCCGATATCCTGATAAGAATTTGAATTTTTACCTCCCAATAACATAACACCTAACCTCTTTACAGCCCTTATTATCTCTTCACACTCAATAGCATAAAGCGGCGTATTTTCTCGCAATTCCTTCACCTCAGACTTAATCTCTTGTATCTCCTGAGTATGCCCTTCTAACGCAGCAAATGTTAACTTTAAAACCCCCATTGGATCCTTTGGCACATTTTGTTGATTTTGTATATACTGCTTCATTCGTTTGAACTCTTTCATAAATTTAATTTTCATTCCAACCGCTTCTCTAGTGGTATATCCCATAACAAGTAACGTGAATGCTTCTTCTGTTAAATCATATTTAGGGATCCACCTGTTCTTTGAATTAACATAAGTGGACTCGTGAAAATTTTCTCCTCCAAACTCTTCATCTACATATACAATTTGTTTTCGAACTTCCTTCAAAACGTCGAAGTGATCTTTTTTGAATATCTTTGCAATTACCAAACTATCCGTTACTACTTTGCCATTAACTTCAAATACTAATGAACTATGTACTGATGAGTCAGTTAATTGCCCCATCCTCATCTCCTCCTCACTACTAATTTTGAACTATCTTTATTGTATTGAGATAATTTCGCACTACGCATAATTCGTTGCTTTCTTTTTACAGATTAACTAATTATCGAAATTTAATATAAATACTATAATATAAACCCTTTTATTAAGTCATTATTCAATAATTCAGTTATCCATTTTAAGCAATTCTCCTCCGATTTCAATTCGCTTCGTTTTCTTCAAATTCAAAAAGATATTCCAAATTATGTTCTGGAAAAAAAGTTTTCTTAATTTCAAAAGCTTCATCATAATAAAAACGAAATTTACCATTTATTTTGTCGCTCACTGTTGCGTGGCGAAGTTTCAGATGCGAAGAAATTTGTGTAATCATAATTCTTTTTCTCGCCATCTCTGCACGCAAATTCGGATACATCAACTCACCACCTATTTTATGTACGATATTGCGTTCATTTCCATTTAAATATAAACTCAATTTCGTATTTAGTCAACAAAAAAAACGTATTTAAATACTCAATTTCGTATACATTTCTATTTACTAACAAATTCAGTTAGGTTATGATATATACAGAAATACGCAATATCGTATACATTTTAATACGAAAGATGGTGAAAGTAATGAAAAAAGCAGAGGTTGTAACACGCTTAATAAAAGAAGCTGGCTATAGCAAAAGAGCCTTCGCCGAAAAAATAGGTCTCCCCCCCACAACACTGCAATCCATGTTATCAAGAGGGATTGGTAAAGCATCTGTTGATAATGTAATAAAAGTTTGTAAGGGATTAGGAATCACTACTGATGATTTAGAAAAACTCGCAACCCAAGAGGACAATACTGTTAAAGAAGAAGTTTCTATTTATGAAACCATCCAAAACGATCAATCAAATATTATTCATATTCCTATCATTGGTTCTGTAGCAGCTGGTACACCTATATTCGCTGAAGAAAATATCGAAGGCTATTTACCAATGCTAAGTACATTTTTAAACAAGCGTAAAAAGTATTTTTACCTTACTGTAAAAGGCACTAGCATGAATCTCGAATTCCCTGATGGTTCTTATGTTTTAGTAGAGGAAACTCCTTATGTTGAAAACGGACAAATTGCTGTTGTAAAAGTCAATGGTTATGATGCTACCGTGAAAAAGATTTCAAAATCTGGAAGCATCATTACTTTAATACCATTGAGTAATGACCCTATCCACGAACCAAAAACTTACGATCTTTCAGCTGAAGATGTAAAAATCATTGGTCGCGTTGTACAGGCAGTAAAGAATTATTAAGTCATAGCACAAGTGATTTAAAAAAAAGATAAGATCAATTCTTTCGAAAAGATTTTCTTAGTAACATGATTCAAAATAAACAAAAACAATCCATTATCTAGTAGTTAACATATCCAATAACTTCACTAAAAAAGCCCTGATACCGTAGTATCAAGGCTTTTTCATTTCACAAATTATATAAAACTTACATTTATCTGATAATATTTTTCTATGATATCACTACTTGTTATTAATTATTGGCTTTTATGTGGCTGCTTTTCATTTTGCAACCATATAAAATTGTAATAATAGGGAATTAAAAAACCCTTGATACGAGTTGTATCAAGGGTTCAAGCCTCTTAGTATAGAGACATATATTGATCGCGTTCCCATTGGTGAACTTGTGTTCTAAAGATATCCCACTCAATCTCTTTCGCTTCGATGAAGTGCTCAAGTAAGTGTTCTCCTAGTGCACCGCATACTACTTCATTAGATTGTAATGTAACTAACGCTTGCGCTAATGTTGCTGGTAAGTCAACGATACCTGCTTCTTCGCGCTCTTCTTTTGTCATTACATAGATGTTACGGTCTACTGCAGCTGGTGGAGTTAATTTGTTTTTAATTCCATCAAGACCTGCAGCTAATAATGTAGCCATTACTAAATATGGGTTTGCAGCTGGGTCAACACTACGTACTTCTACGCGTGTACTAATACCACGAGATGCAGGGATACGTACTAACGGGCTACGGTTTTGTGCAGACCATGCTACGTAACAAGGCGCTTCATATCCAGGTACTAGACGTTTATATGAGTTTACAGTTGGATTTGCTATCGCTGTAAATGCTGGTGCATGTTTTAAAATACCTGCGATGAAGTGACGAGCATCATCACTTAGTTGTAAGTCACCGTTTGCATCAAAGAATACGTTCTCACCATTTTTAAATAATGATAAGTTACAGTGCATACCTGAACCGTTCACACCGTATAGTGGTTTCGGCATAAATGTTGCGTGTAAACCATGTTTACGAGCAATTGTTTTTACAACAAGTTTGAATGTTTGAATGTCATCACATGAGCGAATTGCATTTGCATATTTAAAGTCAATTTCATGCTGCCCTGGAGCAACCTCATGGTGAGATGCTTCAATTTCAAATCCCATTTCTTCAAGTTCAAGAACGATATCACGACGACAGTTTTCCCCTAGATCCATCGGCGCAAGGTCGAAGTATCCACCGTTATCGTTTAATTCTAATGTTGGATTTCCTTTTTCATCAACCTTAAATAGGAAGAATTCTGGCTCTGGTCCAAGATTGAAGTCTGAAAATCCTAAAGCTTCCATTTCTTTTAACACACGTTTTAAGTTGTTACGTGGGTCTCCATCAAATGGAGTGCCATCTGCATTGTAAATATCACAGATTAGTCGAGCTACTTTACCTTTTTCAGCTGTCCAAGGGAAAATTACCCAAGTGTCTAAATCAGGATATAAATACATATCAGATTCTTCAATACGTACGAAACCTTCAATCGAAGATCCATCAAACATCATTTTGTTATCAAGAGCTTTCGTTAATTGTCTCACTGGAATCTCTACGTTTTTAATTACCCCTAAAAGGTCCGTAAATTGTAAACGGATATACTTTACATTCTCTTCTTTCGCCAAACGGAAAATATCTTCTTTTGTGTATCTAGACATTATAAATTCCTCCTTAGTCCCTCTAATCGCCTTCAGAATCAGTTATCTTTAGTGAAAAAATCTTGAAATGTCACCTTGTCGCAATGAAGTTCGATTGAATCTACCTGTATGTTGTAGTTCATCTCGAAGTATTTTGCGAAGCTCAGTTTTTGAAATTTCTTTTGTTTCTTCTTTTACTTTCACTGCTTCTGTTTGATTTTCTTTCATTAGTAACACTTGCTTAATACCAGCCATATTCAAGCCTTGATCTAACAAATCTTTAATCTCTAACAACTTATCTACATCGTTAAATGAAAATAATCTACGATTCCCCTTTGTACGGGTTGGAGAAACAAGATTATGCTCTTCATAGTAGCGAATTTGACGTGCAGACAATTGTGTTAAATCCATAACAATACCAATTGGAAACAGCGGGGCAGAACGTCTATCTTCTTTCATTTTTCAGTTCCTCCTTCGCCTTAACTGCTTCTCATTTTATAACATGTTATGTTTAGTGTCAATAGATGTTAGCTTTTCTTACATGATTTTTTATAAATTTTTTCATTCTTTTTTCTAATCGCATAAATCGTTACTTTTATACGAAAAAAGCTGCCGATATCGACAGCTCCCCTTTAAGAAATTGTTAATAAATTCTTTTCAATCAATTCATCAATCGCAGAACAAATCGCAATTTTAACATGCGAATACGTTAATCCACCTTGCACATATGCAACATACGGTGGTCTAATCGGACCATCAGCAGACAATTCAATACTTGCACCTTGAATAAATGTTCCCGCCGCCATAATTACATCATCTTCATAACCTGGCATATAGTTTGCATACGGAGTAAAATGCGAATTAATTGGAGATGCATATTGAATCGCTTGGCAGAAGGCAATCATACGGTCTTTATCATCAAATTGAACAGATTGAATTAAGTCTGTTCTTGGTGCATTCCACGCTGGTGACGTGTTCATTCCTAACTTTTCTAAAAACGCAGCTGTAAAAATTGCACCTTTCAGCGCTTGTCCTGCAACATGTGGCGCTAAGAAGAACCCTTGATACATTTCTTGCAGACTGTATAAAGACGCTCCAGCTTCCGCACCAATTCCCGGAGATGTTAAACGATATGCACACGCTTCAACATACTGTTCTTTACCGACAATGTAACCACCAGTTTTTACAATTCCCCCGCCTGGGTTTTTAATAAGCGAACCCGCCATTAAATCTGCACCAACATGACACGGCTCTTGCTCTTCAATAAACTCACCATAACAGTTATCTACAAACACAACAACATCAGGTTTAATTTCTTTAACAAACGCGATCATCTCTTTAATTTGAGAAATAGTAAACGATGGACGAGTAGCATAACCTTTCGAACGCTGAATACCGATCATTTTCGTATTACTATGAATCGCTGCTGCAACAGCTTCAAAATCAACAAGCCCACCTTCAGTTAGCGGAACTGCATTGTAACCAATATTATATTCTTTAAATGAACCTACACCTTTCCCACGCACGCCAACGATTTCCTCTAACGTATCATACGGTTTTCCAGTGATGTACAATAACTCATCTCCTGGACGTAAAATACCGAATAACGCTGTAGAAATAGCGTGAGTACCTGAAATAATTTGCGGACGAACAAGTCCAGCTTCCGCTCCAAACACATCAGCATACACTTTTTCTAACGAATCACGGCCAATATCATCATAACCATAACCTGTCGTCGGGATAAAATGCGAGTCACTAATTTTATGTTTACGAAAACTTTCTAATACACGAAACTGATTACTTTCAATTACTTCATCCGCACGTTTATGTACTTCTGTAATCTGACTCTCTACTTCTTTTACGATTGGAGCAATTTTTTCTCCATTTTTCAAACGATCAAACATTTTTATTTTCTCCTTCTTCCACTAAAAATCTCTTTAATTGCACATTAAGCGATGAATGAGTAAAAATATACCCTGCACAATCATATACAAATTTATCTTCCAGAAACTCCATCTTTGCTAATAGCGTTTCCGTCTTTAAAAGCGTTAATAACTTACCTTCACTCGGAGGGATTTCTACTCGATAACGATCCATTTCTTTCTTCATTTTCATTTCTATCGCTTCTTTTATACGCAATAAATCACTTTCTTCAAAAGCACTAGTCATTAAGAAATCACTTTTCGGAAACGGAATAAAGTTTTGATGTAATTCATCTTTTTTATTATATAACGTAATAATAGGAATATGATTAATTTCAAGTTCTGATAATAATCGTTTTACTGTTCTTTCATGCCCTATGTAGTTAGGATCCGCAGAATCAACTACATGTAAAATAACATCTGCTTCCCCCGCTTCTTCCAGTGTTGAACGAAAAGCAGCAATTAATGAAGTGGGTAAATCTTGTATAAAACCAACAGTATCAGTTAGTAATACTGTATAACCAGAAGGTAACGGCATCTTCCTCGTCGTTGGGTCTAGTGTTGCAAACAGAAGGTTTTCTTCAAACGTATTAGCTTCCGTTAATCTATTAAACAGTGTCGATTTCCCTGCATTTGTATAGCCTATTAATGAAACTTGAAATACTTTATTGTCTTTTCTTCTCTCACGATATCTTTTTCGGTGTTCCACAACAACTGCAAGTTGTTTCTTTATTTCATCAATACGCGATCGAATATGACGACGATCCGTCTCAAGTTTCGTCTCACCCGGTCCTCTCGTTCCAATACCACCACCAAGACGTGATAAGGACAACCCTTGACCCATAAGACGTGGCATTGTATATTGCAACTGAGCTAATTCTACTTGAAGCTTACCTTCCCTCGACTTCGCACGTTGCGCAAAAATATCTAGTATTAGTTGCGTTCGATCAATTACTCTCGCATCTAATACTGAGGATAAATTCCGAATTTGACTCGGCGTTAATTCATTATTAAATACAATAACATCCGGCTCTAATTCTTCAGTTAGCATTGTAAGCTCTTCTAATTTCCCTTTACCTATGTAAGTTGCCGGATGAAACTTTGGTCGTTTTTGCGTTGTTGAAACTAACACTTCCGCTCTCGCAGTCTTAGCTAGTGATGCAAGCTCTTTCATGGAATGCATAAATTTTTCATCATCATCTTGCGGCAATTGACAGCCTACTAATATGACTTTTTCTTTTTCTTCCATCAAATATGTTCACTCATCCTTTTCGAAATTTAAACCTTCTAATATAATAGCAGAGGAAGCACATTTCATCTAGTTAGCGGGGGAGAAAATTCATGGCATGGGAGATTTTTAGCATCATAGGCACAATCGCTTTCGCACTAAGCGGAGCCATTGTTGCAATGGAAGAGGATTATGATATTTTCGGGGTGTATATTTTAGGAATGGCAACCGCATTTGGGGGAGGTGCCCTTCGTAATTTATTAATCGGTTATCCGATTGTCGCGTTTTGGCAACAAGACATGTTATTCCAAATCGCACTTTTATCAATGACTATTATTTTTCTTTTTCCAAATAAGTTAATTAGACATTGGAAAAAGTGGGAAAATATCACTGACGCTATCGGCTTATCAGCATTTGCTGTACAAGGAGCATTATATGCTCAAAAATTAAATTTACCAATTAGCGCCACAATCGTGGCAGCTGTTTTAACTGGTATCGGCGGCGGTATCATTCGCGACCTTTTAGCCCGCAGAAAACCTCTCGTTCTTCGAGCTGAAGTATATGCCTTTTGGACAATTTTAGCAGGTTTCTTAATTGGCGCTCAAATTATTGTTAGCGATTGGGCTCTTTACATTTTATTCATTTTAATTGTTTGCTTCCGCATGGTTTCTATTCATTACAAATGGCATTTACCGCACAGACGTATCGAAACGAAAGAACGTTCAATGCATAAATAGCAATCTAACCTCTTTACATATCGTAAAGAGGTTTTTCTTTTCTAACGATTTTTTCTTTATATAATGTTTATACTAATTTTTAAAGTGAGGTGAATACAAATGACAAACCACGTTAATAAAGGAGCTCAAAAAAGTTCAGTAAACCAATTTGGACACGACCCTAATTCAGCACACGAAAAGAGCGCTAAAATGGAACGCTTCCATAAAGCGCACCAAGAAAAAGCAAAAAAAGAGTAAACGAACTTATACACAAAAATAGACGCACAGTTTATGTACTGTGCGTCTCCTCTTCGAGCATCAAATCCATACTCGATATTCCAATTAAATCATTTTTATCATACGTATCTTCTTGCAACAACCGCATCGCCTGTGTACGAATTGATTTTTCAACAATATTCCGTACATACCGCCCATTACTAAACGATGTAATTTGCGACGAATACTTCACCGCATGTAAATGATCCCTAAATTTCCATTCAGCTTCTTTTGATAACTGATATTCACGATCTTCATACATTCTCTTTCCAATTTCCAATAGCTGATTTACCGAGTAATCCGCAAATTCAATAATAAATGGAAAACGAGACTGCAGCCCTGGATTTAATGAAAGAAAGTGATTCATCTCTCTTGAATATCCAGCTAAAATCAATACAAAACCATGTTGTTTATCTTCCATATGTTTTACAAGCGTATCAATTGCTTCTTTTCCAAAGTCCTTCTCTCCTCCTCGAGCTAAAGAATAAGCCTCATCAATAAACAAAATACCTCCCATTGCTTTTTTTATTAAGTCTCTTGTTTTTTGAGCTGTATGGCCGATATACTCTCCTACAAGATCAGCACGTTCAGCTTCAACCAAGTGGCCTTTCGATAGAATATTCATCTCAAACAGCAATTTCCCTATCATTCTAGCAACAGTTGTCTTCCCTGTACCCGGATTCCCTTTAAACAACATATGAAGTACTTGCTTCTCAGACTTCAATCCCTTCTCTTGTCTTTTTTTATTCACATAAATCCAAGCATATATTTCTTTTATTATCTTTTTTATATCATCCATCCCAACAAGCTTCCCCATCTCTTCTTCAATTCTCTGCAGCATTTCATGTTTAATTGTAGTTTCATTTGAAATTACCGTTTTATTTTCTGTGGCTGGCAAAGAAATTTTCTTTCGATGGTTTAACACAATATTAATTTGATTGTTGTTTTTCTTTCGCATCGATTGTTCCATACAATCACCTCATTTTATCCCGCTATTTGCGGGCAGTAAGACTCCCACCTCGACATTCAGCAAACGCTTGGTATTTAAGCGGGAGATAACCGCCCGTAAATGCCCGATTGGTTCAACTAATAATCGCAGAGGATGAACAAAATCCCCACTGATTATAGTTTCACTTTATCCACTCACCAAATATTATTATTCCTGTCCCCCTTGTAAATGCCTATTTTCAGAAAAGTTTGCTATAATATAAGAAATAATTAAGGTGGTGGGACTATGGAGACAACGGAATTCCATGATACAATACAAGCCTTTTCTATTTTTTTATTGAATAAAGGCCGAAAACCCTCAACTATTAAACGTTATGTTTATGACGTTGAAGACTTCGGACATTGGTTAGAAAAAAACAAAAAGCTCCCTTCCAGTAATATATGGGCTACACTTTGTACAAAAGACTACGAAGATTACTTTTCCGATTTAAAAACGAATCGACATTACTCAGAAAAAACGATGCATCGTGTATTTACTGTATTAAATAGAATGCATCACTTTCTAAACATTCCCAATCCATTGAAGAATATGGAAATATCTATTCAACCAGACCGTACACTTCGTAACGAAGATTTCATTTCACCTGATGAAGAAAAAAGATTAAAGTATATAGTCACTTCATTAGAAGGACTTTCAGAAAAACAACTTCCTGTGCGCCCTTTATTAATGGATCGCAATATTGCTATTTTAAATCTATTGATCGACTACGGTTTATCCTTACAGGAACTTACAGCATTAACAATGCATCACGTTCACTTTGAAACTAACACATTGTCAATCCCAGCAACCGCAGGTGTAGAAAGAACAATTACATTAGCAAAAGAAGACAAAAAACAACTATATAATTATTACAAAAGTATCCCAGAACCAGTTCGTCCTAAGTATCATAGTGATGATTCATTGTTTGTCGCATTTGATTTTAACCGCGGAACATACAGGTGGGTATATGAAAATGATGCACCAAAGGCATTAACGGAAATTGCTATACAAAAAATGATTCGCCTCGAAGTGGCTAGAGCCAATTTACGTAAAGGAATTTCAGGACAACATTTTCGTAACACCTATATTTTAAACTTAATAAAAAAAGAAACTCCTGAATCAGAAATTATAAAACTCGCTGGATTCAAATCAAAAATTTCATTAAAGCGATATTATCAATACGCAGAAAATAGAAAAAACGCCTTATTGTAAGGCGTTTTTTCTATTTTTTCTTTAAACAAACGATTTTACTATGACCATTTAACTAATTTCTGCATCTACTATGATGAGTTTCGTTCACATTTTCATGAGAAAGGAGAGATTTAATGTCTCGTTATAACGACAGTCAAAACAAATTCTCCAAACCATGCTTTCCAAGTAGCGCCGGACGAATCCCAAATACTCCATCAATCCCAATTACTAAAGCTCAACTTAGAACATTTCGTGCGATTATTATTGATTTAACAAAAATAATCCCAAAACTTTTCGCAAATCCATCTCCCCAAAACATTGAAGATCTAATCGATACATTGAACCTACTAAGTAAATTTATTTGTTCACTAGACGCTACTTCCTCCCTGAAAGCACAAGGGTTAGCTATTATTAAAAACTTAATAACTATATTAAGAAATCCAACCTTTGTAGCAAGCGCTGTATTTATTGAGCTTCAAAATCTCATTAACTATTTACTATACATTACAAAATTATTCCGAATTGACCCTTGCACACTTCAAGAGCTTCTTAAATTAATAGCAGCATTACAAACTGCTCTAGTTAATTCTGCTTCGTTCATTCAAGGACCTACCGGACCTACTGGGCCTACTGGACCAGCAGGCGCTACTGGTGCCACTGGACCTCGAGGTAACACGGGCGCTACTGGACCTCAGGGGCCTCAAGGTAACACAGGCGCTACCGGAAATACAGGCGCTCAAGGACCTGCGGGTGCTACCGGACCTCAGGGGCCTCAAGGTAACACAGGCGCTACCGGTGCTACTGGACCTCAAGGTGTTCAAGGTAACACAGGTGCTACTGGGGCTACTGGCCCTACAGGACATCAAGGGCGG